>CAMORF010000089.1 GCA_946623485.1 uncultured Clostridia bacterium | reverse complement strand
CAGTGACCGGATACGAGAAGGCAAAAGCGACGATCCAGGCCGGGGATATCGATTTCTATAAAGATTATGGAATGGTGAAGCACCAAATCGGCTTTGTCCCCCAGGAAAACCTTCTTCGGGAGGAGGATACTGTCTATGCCACCGTGCAGAATGCCGCGGATCTGCGTCTTCCCAAGGATATGAGCATGGAGCAGAAGGAAAGGCAGATCAGGGCGGTGCTTGAAACCTTCGGGCTTACCGGCAGGGAGCGGGAACTGGTTTCCAAGCTGTCAGGAGGTCAGAAGAAACGCCTGTCCATCTGCACGGAATTTGTTGCTTCTCCGACCCTTTTCATTCTTGATGAGCCGGATTCCGGACTGGATGGGATCATGGCGACAGAGCTGATGGAGAATCTGCGCATGATTGCCTGCCAGGGCAGGATGGTCCTGGTTATTACGCACCAGCCGGATCGTGTCGCGAATCTCTTTGATAAGGTGATTGTGCTGGCAAAAAGCACCGAGACAAAAGTCGGCCAGCTTGCATTTTATGGCGGGATCCAGGAAGCCAGGGATTTCTTCGGCGTCGATTCCATGGAAAACGTGGTGAAATGCATTAATGCCAGGAACGAAGGCGGTGACGGGCGCGCAGACGAATTTATCCAAAAATACAAAACGTATGCAGCGACACAGGAAGATGGCAATGACCAGGTTTTCATCGAGAAGCATGAAAATGATTCCGTGCTGTCCCGGAAAAGGAGATATGAGGATTCCGCCCGGAGAGCGGGCGAGATGCAAAGCGGTTTGATGTATAAGAGCCGGCTGGAGCAGGTGCCGATCTACCTGGGCAAGCAGTTCCGCCTTCTGGTCTATGAGAAGAACTGGAAGGTTCTGCCCATGTCAGCGCTGATTGCGTTTCTGGTCACTTATGTGCTTGGAGAGTCCATGTTCCGCAACATGGAATATACGAAATATGGATCCCTCGCGGTAGTGTGTGTCTGTATCTGGAATGGAATGTTTAACTCCATCCAGGTGATCTGCAAGGAGCGGAACATCATTAAACGGGAACACCGGACCGGGATGCATATCAGTTCCTATGTCGTGGCGCATATGATCTACCAGGCCGTGATCTGCATGATCCAGGTGCTGATCAGCATAGCCATTTTCCGTATATTCGGGCTTTATTTTCCCAATACAGGACTGATCACTGGTTCCTTCACGGTTGACCTGATCATCTCCATGTTCCTGATCACGTACGCGGCTGACATGCTGGCGCTTCTTGCTTCCTGCATCGCGCACACGACCACGACAGCCATGACGATTGTCCCGTTCTTGCTGGTGATCCAGCTGATCTTCGCGGGCGGCATCTTCCCGCTGGAACGCCCCGGGGCACAGATCCTTTCCAACTTCACGATCAGCAACTGGGGGATCAATGCGGTAAACATCGCGGCCGATTATAACAGCCAGAATTCCATCGCGATCTATGTCGCAGTCGAGGGAATGAAGGATTCGTCGGATGAGACCCTGCAAAAGGTGCATGATGTCATGGCGATTCCGGATGTAAAGAAGAAGATCCAGCATTATACCGCGCAGAAACTGCAGGAGCCTGCATTTGAATACACAAAAGGCAACCTGCTTAAGTGCTGGGGAATCCTGCTGCTCTTCTCGGTGGTCTACGTGATCATCGGCACATTGATTCTGGAAATGATCGACAAGGATAAGAGGTAGCGTTTCATGAGACATGCGGGAAAAACAGGGATTTTCAGATACGCATCAGCAGCAGGACTCATGCTGCTTCTGGCACTGACCCTGATGATGGCTGTTTATGCCAGGGACGGGGCGGAAGAAACGGAAGCTGTAAAGTCAGCAGTTGAGCCGGAAGAAGCGGAAGTTGCAAGGTCAGCAGTTGAGCCGGAAGAAGCGGAAGCTGCAAGGTCAGCAGTTGAGCCGGACGAAGCGGAAGCTGCAAGGTCAGCAGTTGAGCCGGACGAAAGGGAAGCTGCAGGGACGGTGACGGAGACAGAAAGTGAAATCAGTCTCGGGGATACAGTTTCAGGTTTATACGAGGTTCTTCTGGCAGTGAGCGAAAGCGAAGCGGGGAAACTGCTTCCGGAAGACCTTGTGGAAGAGCTCCAGTCGCTGGATCCGGAAGAACTGGCAGAATATGTTGATCTTGCAGTCAATGTATATAAGAGCCCGGACTTTCAGGAGCTGATGGCTTATGATGAGGTGCGCGACCTTGCAGTGACATTAATCCAGAATGGACTGAATCTGGCTTCGGATGAACCGAAACTTGCTGACATGGTTCTGCAGACGCTGGGCGTTGACAGAAGGATCATCGGAGTGTTTTTCTATCTTTTGGAGGCAGGGAAAGAGCGTCCTGAAATTGTAGAAGAGGTCGGAAAACTGGTACACAGTGAAGAAGCAAAACAGTTGATGAGCCTGCTCATAGAGCAGTACCAGTATTATCGTTCCTTCAATGATGCACAACAGGAAACCAACGAGCAGGCAGAAGAAACATCATCAGAAGAAACACCATCAGAAGGAACATCATCAGAAGAAACACCATCAGAGGAAACAGTATCAGAAGATGCAATAGCGAAAAGCAAAGAAACAGAGTAGAAGAGCAATACTACTGAAGACAACGCAAGTTAGTAAACAATCTTAGCGAAAATCAGTATAATTGAGTACGCATAACTGAAAGCAGTACATTTGAATGAGAGTTATATTCACTACAGGAAAAACAATTCACTTAAGGCTTTGGAAACAATTATTACTACTGACCGTGGCATTGATTTTATTATCAGGGAAGCTTCTGGTTCAGCCAACAGTCAGCCTTGGCAAAGGAACAGAAACTGAGGAAGCTTCCAGACAGTGGGTAACTGACACAATTGAAAGATTCAGTGACAGAATTCAGGAAAGTATCGAAGAAGTCACAGAGCTGAGAGCAAGGGAAGCCACTGAGCAGGAAGAACTTGATACAGAGGCATTGGAAGACGCAGAGCAGGAAGCACTTGAGGGTGAGGCAATGGGAACATTCAATCGAAATGTCGGAACCTATCTGGCACTTGTTGATCAAATCACAGATGAAACACCATGGTTGATCCGCGTCAACCAGACAACCTGTGTGGTCACGATCTACCGCGCATTAACACTGGAAATCAATACAGCATCTCGGCCGCTTCTTACAAAAAGGAATCTTGCAGAACTGGTTCGGAAAAGAATCATTGCAGGAGATTCCGCATTGAGCCAGGAAGTTGAAACACTGGCAGCAGGGCAGCCTGCATTGATCGAGGACATGCAGCCGGAAGAAAACTTGACAGTGACCGTCTACATTCCCGTTTATGCCTGTCCATGCTCTGTCGGGAGCCCGGGAAGAGAAACACCGTGCGGTACATTTTACATTCAGGATCACTTGCGGTGGCATGAACTGAACGGACCATCGTGGGGGCAGTGGTGCAGTCATTTTGCCCCAAGCTATCTATTCCATTCACTGCCATATGTACGGCCGAATGATCCAAACTCACTGGAGGAGGATGCCTACAATCAGATCGGCCAGCCGGCATCCCATGGATGCGTAAGGCTTACTGCAGTGGACGCAAAATACATCTTCGACCATGTACCAACCGGAGGACAGATAGAAATCTTCTACGGAACCGAAGCAGATGACCTGCTTGGAAAACCAGACCGGCCCTATGTAGGAGAATGGACCAAAGGGTATGACCCGACAGACCCGGAATACAAACCAGAAGCAGGACAGTGAAAGCTGTCCTGCTTTAGCAGGTTTAACATTGAATGAAAAAAGACCTATCCACGTTGGCAACATGAAGCATGAAATATGAAGCATGATATGGCTTTGGTAGAAAGGAGAATGTAGGCTATGGGCGTGAAGATTCAGGTCTATTGCTACGGAATCGCTTTTTTCAGAAGCGTGCACTGGTGAAGAAGCTGTGAAACGGGGTGTGAAACGGGGGACGGTTCTCCGTTTCATTTGAATTGGTTTCGAGGCACTAACATAAGATGATGTGACGGTCAAAAGCTGCGCATTGCATTTACGGGCACATGAACATAGTGTTTTTTTACTTACAATCAATGCGCCATATTTTGTGCAGCTTTCTGGAAAGACTTTTGGCCGGCGCATCAGATATCACTTACAACGGAGGTTAGGCACCATGAGAGTCAATACGAAGGAAATGGAGTGGACAAGGGCACCGAAGGAATATAGTGTGACCGAGGATCGGGTTGAGATCATAACCGAGCCATATACGGATCTGTGGCAGAGAACCTATTATCATTTCAGAAATGATAATGCCCCTGTACTTCAGATGAAAACCAATGAAAAGTATTTCTCGTTCGTTGTCAAGACAGAATTCGACACAAAGGTACGCTATGACCAGAGCGGAATTATCATGTATCTCGACAGCGATAACTGGCTGAAGGCGTCCGTAGAATATGAGAACGAAAAGATTCAGCGCCTGGGCAGTGTAGTTACCAATAACGGATACTCCGACTGGGCATCCGTAGATATTGATGCAGCAATTAAAACCATGTGGTTCCGGTTCAGCCGCAGGGAGGATGACTTCTGCATCGAGCATTCCGATGATGGCGTGCACTACAAACAGATGCGCATCTGCCATATGTTCCATGTGGAGGACGAGATTCGATTTGGAATATATGCCTGCAGCGCGGAAAACTCATCATTTCAGGCAACCTTTACGGAGATGGAGATGATGGAATGCCAGTGGAAAGCGCATGACGGGCAGCAGCCGGATTGAAACAGGGGACGGTTCTCCGTTTCATTTGTTCCGGCTCTTAGGTGATTGCATGCAATGAAACAGGGGACGGTTCTCCGTTTCACCCCAGAATGAAACGGAGAACCGTCCCCTGTTTCACGAAGAGGAGAAAGTAGCAGGAAAGATGCAAAAGCGAAAGTTTGATTTTACAACATTTTATGACCGCCACGGGCGGGATGCCCTTGCGGTGGATGGGATCGGAAAACCGGGCGGGTTCGCGCCGGCGGCGCCTGATCCGGGATTCGACGTAATCCCGATGTGGGTTGCGGATATGAATTTTGCCGCTGCGCCGTCGATTATCCGGGCGCTGGAAGAAAGGATCTCACATCCGCTCTTTGGCTATTATGACATAACAGATGACTACTACAACGCGATTCTCCGATGGCAGCAGGAGCGAAACGGTGTGAAGGACTTGACACGGGAGGGCATCGGTTCTGAAAATGGAGTGCTTGGCGGTGTTTCTACGGCACTTTCTGTCTTTTGCTCGCGCGGCGACAGTGTTCTGGTGCATTCGCCAACCTATGTGGGTTTTACCGGAGTCCTGGAGAACAATGGCTACCGGATCGTTCATAGCCCGCTGGTTCAGGATGCGCAGGGCGTCTGGCGGATGGACTTTGCGGACATGGAGGAGAAGATCCGACGGAACCACATCCATGCAGCAATCTTCTGCTCGCCGCATAATCCCTGCGGAAGAGTCTGGAGCAGGGAAGAATTGGAAGCGGCATACCAGTTGTTTGAAAAGTATGATGTGAAGGTGATCAGCGATGAGATCTGGTCAGACCTGATCCTGGAAGGGCATACGCATATTCCGTCCCAAAGCATAAATACGGACGCCCGCAGCCGCACGGTTGCCCTCTATGCACCGTCAAAAACATTTAATCTGGCCGGCCTCATCGGCAGCTATCATGTGATATACAACCCGACGCTCCGGGACCGGATCCGAAAGGAGTCTTCCCTGAGCCATTATAACTCCATGAATGTATTATCCATGCATGCCCTGACCGGCGCGTACAGTTCGGAGGGGGAAGCATGGCTGGAAGAATTGCGTCAGGTGCTCACTGATAATATCCGGTATGCGGTTGACTATATCAGGACTCAATTTAAAGGGATATCAGTATCCATGCCGGAAGGCACATACATGCTTTTTGTGGATTGTACACAATGGTGTCGGGAAAATGGATGCACGCTGAAGGAACTGGAAGAGAAGATCTGGCGCGTGGGCGTGGCTGTCCAGGACGGAGCAATGTTCCATGGAACCTGCCACCTACGCATGAACCTTGCCCTTCCGCGCCGTAAAGTGGAAGAAGCGATGGACAGGCTGGCAAAATATGTGTTTATTTGAGACTTCCATCATGAAGGAACATCCTGGAGAAATGATCATGAATGAGAATGAACCTGCAGAAGGATTTGCGAAAGAAACAGAACTTGCATGGAAAGAGATCCACACTGAGCACATCATCAAGGATCAGTGGATTGACTTCCGGAAAACCTCATACCGCTATCCGGACGGACATATTTATGAACCGTTCTACACCTACACCAGGAAAGATTATACGGTAATTGTCGCTTCTGATGAAGCAGGGAACTATCTCTGTGTCCGGCAGTTCCGACAGGGGATCCGGCAGGTCACAACTGAGTTCCCTGCGGGCGGCATTGAGAAGGGAGAAAACACAGCACTGGCGTGTGCGCAGCGGGAACTTACAGAAGAGACCGGATATGTCTCCGATGAATGGGCGCACCTTCTGACGATTCCTTCAGACGCTACCATATGTGATAACTACGCGCATATCTTTACCGCGAAGAACTGCAGAAAGGTCGGCGAACAGCATCTGGACGAAACAGAGCGGGTGAATGTAGCGCTGCATTCTGCCCGGGAGATTGACAAGATGATCCGCGCGGGAGAATTTCAGCAGGCTGTACATGTGCTGGCGTGGCTGCTGGCGAATAAATAATAACAAACAATAACAGGGGAGAATGATGGAGTATTTTGACATTGTCGATGAAAATGGAATGCCGACCGGCGAGGTGATTTCCCGTGATGAAGCACATCGGGAAGGAATCCTGCACCGGACGGCGCATGTGTGGATCATCAGGGCGAAGGGAAATGGATATGACATCTTGCTGCAGAAACGCAGCAAGAACAAGGACTCTTTTCCGGGACAGTATGACACTTCATCTGCCGGCCATATTCCGGCCGGAGATGAGCCGCTGGAATCGGCGCTCAGAGAACTCAGGGAAGAACTTGGAATAGAAGCATCCGGGAACCAGCTTTCCTATGCCGGCATGTTCCGCATTCAGTATGAAATGGAATTCCACGGCAGCATGTTCCGGGATCATGAGATCGCGCGTGTCTATGTCTACCGGGAACCGGTTGCGGCGGACAAGCTGACGCTCCAGGAATGCGAGGTCGAAGAGGTTCGTTGGTTTGACCTTGATGAGGTGTGGGAGGAAATCCATCGCTCAAGGACACGGATCTGCGTGCCGAAGGGCGGGCTTGTCGTACTTCGGGAGTACCTGGCCCGGAAAGAAAACAACTGATTTCGTTTTATCACCTGATATCCATAAAATCGCATATCCATAAAAACGATTTTCAGAATCATATGACAGCAGAAAGAGGCAAGACACTGGCTGATGCGCATAATACGCATTTGCCCGTGCCTTGCCTCTTTTTTGGTTTCACTGATTTTTCATGATTTTTTCATAAGAATTTGATGCCCCGACGAGATTGTAAGCTTCATTGATACCTGTTATAATAATATAGAATTATTGTGCCTTAGTTTGCCATTTTTTAATAATGGATGCAAAAGGCAGAATGATTTGAGGTGTATTTCCAAGGCGGGAAGAGGTGCTTTTAATATACGGGAATCTACACAATCATACAATCATATGGAAACAGGTTGAACCGTTAAGGATATTGTGCAGGGTAAGTGAAGAAAGCGTTGAATCAGATCAAGGCGTTGAATCAGGAGTGATTGCAAAATGAAGATGAAGATGAAAGACAGAATAATAAGCGTTTTGATTGCATGCTCTATGCTGGCTGCTTCGCCAGGGAATATTATCGCGGAGAGCGATCCGTCATTGCTGATACAGGAAAGCACGGATCCGGTTATATTGGAGGCGTCTGCGGATGGTACTGTTGAACCGGATCCTTCCGGAGACGGGGGAGACACTGTGCAGGAAACTCCCGCAGAGACAACGCTGTCTTCTTCCCAGGATAGTTCGACTGCGCCGGATCCGGTGAAGACGGAAACACCTGTTGCAGAGTCTTCGCAGGCGGTGGAAGCGAATCAGGATCCTGCTCCTGCAACACAGGAAAATACAGCAGCCAAAACCTCTGCCGCGTCACAGGAGACGACCGCAGAAAAAGAAGCCTCGGCTACGCAGGTCTCCGCTTCTGATCAGGATGAAGCGGAGAATGGAGCGGTAACGCAGGAGTCTTCCTCTTCTGGCGGAACAACAACAGCTCAGGATACAGCGGCCGGTACCGGAGCATCCGCATCGCAGGGGACTGCAGCCGGCACTGAATCCTCGGCGACTGAGGGAACTACAACCGGAACCGAGACGAATACAACGAAGGAATCCA
>CAMORF010000088.1 GCA_946623485.1 uncultured Clostridia bacterium | reverse complement strand
AAGGAAAGCGGCAAGTTTGAGATGCTGCGGGAAATCTGCGAGACGATCAGTGAGAAGCGGGAGCGGGTGCTGGTATTTACGCAGTACAAGGAAATTGCGGAATATCTGTCTTCGTTCCTGGCAAAGATCTTTGGCTGTAAGGGGTTTGTCCTGCACGGCGGGACGAGAATCAAAAGGCGAACGGAGATGGTGGAGGAATTCAATTCGGATGAATATATTCCTTACATGGTGCTGTCTGTGAAGGCCGCCGGAACCGGGCTGAACCTGACAGCGGCAAACCACGTGATTCATTTTGACCGCTGGTGGAACCCGGCTGTTGAGAATCAGGCAACGGACCGTGCATTCCGGATCGGGCAGGAGAAAAATGTCATTGTCCATAAGCTGGTCTGTGAAGGAACCATCGAGGAAAGGATTGATGCGTTGATCAATAGCAAAAAGGAGCTTGCGGACAATGTGATCGGCGCCGGCGGCGAGAACTGGATTACCGAGATGGGAGACCGGGAACTGATTGACATGATGCGGCTGACGGTATGAGGAGTTCATATGAGCAGATATTGGAACACAGGCAGCTTTGAGCAGCCGTCCGTGGAGGAGCTTCGCAGGCGCGCGGAAGAGAGCGCCAGAACTGCTGCCCGGAAGGGGCAATCCTTTGAGCCGGTGGTCCCGCAAAACAAAAGGGGGCCGATCTGTACAAGCTGGTGGGGGCAGGCATGGTGCGAAAACCTGGAGCGTTACGCGGACTTTGAGAGCCGGATTGAACGTGGAAAGCGGTATGTGCGCTCCGGAACCGTGGTGGACATGAAGATCGGGAAGGGAAAAGTGACTGCCAGGGTGCAGGGCAGCCGGAAGACACCCTATAAAGTCGAGATCCGGATCAGCCCTCTTTCCGAATCAAAATGCCAGAGGATCATTGAGCAGTGCGGGCGCAGGATCAGCAATGTGGAGAAGCTGGTTCATGGAGAATTCCCGGAAGAGCTGAAGGAAGTGTTCCTGTCAGACGGCGGGCTGTTTCCGACTCCGATGGAAATAAGCTTCAGCTGCAGTTGCCCGGATTGGGCCTTAATGTGCAAACACGTTGCGGCAGCGATGTATGGCATCGGGGTGCGGTTTGATGAGAACCCGTTTTTCTTCTTCAATCTGAGAGGAATCGATGTAGATCGATTTATCGATGTGACGCTGGAGAGCCGGGTGGAAAGCATGCTGGAACATGCAGACTGCAAAAGCGGACGGATTATTAGAGATGCTGACCTGACAAAAATATTTGGTGTATTGTGATCCGGAGACTGCAAGATCCAAGGGCTGTCAGATCCAAGGGCTGTCAGATCCAAGGGCTGTCAGATCCAAGGGCTGTCAGATCCAAGGGTTGTCAGATCCAAGGGTTGTCAGTTCCAGTGGTTGTCAGTTCCGGAGGCATTGTACCTGGGGCCAATGTATCTGTGGGCATTGTACCTGGGGCCAATGTATCTGTGGGCATTGTACCTGGAGCCAATGTATCTGTGGGCATTGCGCCTGGAATCATTGCGCAAGGAAGGGATGGATATAGCATGAATCATATTGAACGGCGTGATCGACAGATCCTGTATATCTCAGATGATGCGGTGATGGCGGAGCAGAAAAAGTGCCGGGCGATCCTGCAGAAACTTAACTTTATGGACAGGGCGGATTTTGAAGGGATTATGGCTGTTGTGAAGGAATTGCTGGGAACCTCGGATTCCGCTTTCATCAATCCGCCTTTTTACTGCGATTACGGAAGCCATATTCATGTAGGGAAGAACTTCTTTGCAAACTACAACTGCATGATCATTGACGTGGCACCTGTTACCATCGGGGACAACTGCCAGATGGCACCGAATGTAGCAATCTATACCGCAGGACATCCGGTGCATCCTGCATCGAGGAACACTGCTTACGAGTATGGGATTGAAGTGACGATTGGAGATAACGTCTGGATTGGCGGCAACACGGTGATTCTGCCTGGTGTCCATATCGGTGACAATACAGTGATTGGCGCAGGGAGCGTTGTAACAAAGGACATTCCGTCCTGGTGTGTCGCTGCCGGGAACCCCTGCAGGGTCATCAGAAACATCACGGAGGAAGACCGGAATTATTATTTCCGGCATGTCAGCGTTGATCAGGAAGCACTGGATGATATGTGCCGGATGTGGTCAGAGAACACGGATCCGGTGAAATATCCGGTGGCTCCCGGCGGCCACGCGCTGCGTGAGGAAGGTTAGGATGAAAAGCAGGAAGAAAAGGATCGGATTTGTAATTGGGAATTATCATACAGATCATCCGAGCCGGCTGGTAAATATGATATGGGAGCTGCTTCGGCACGAGGATGTGGACCTGCAGGTTTTCCTTGGAACGGAGAGTGCCAGCTTCATGAAGGACTTCACTATGCGGTCCAATCAGTTTGACTATCAGTATGCTTCTTTGTGCGGATACAGCGAGTATGAGAAGCTGGATCTGCTGATTGTGTCTGCGGGCACGCTGTCCATATATCAAAATGAGATTCCACTGGAGGAATTTCTGCGCCATACGCCGAACATTCCCACGATCCTGATGGAGACGGATCATGTGCACGGGGATGGGATCAGCCTGATCGCGGATAACAGGCAGGGGCTGGCGGGCTGCGTGGAGCATCTGATCACAGTGCATGGACTGAAACGGATCGGATATGTTTCGGGGCCGAAGAACAACCGGGACGCGGAAGAAAGGTTTGCCGGATACAGGGACATACTCGCGAAGCATGGAATTCCTTTCCGGGAGGAGTATGTTGCGCAGGGAGACTATTCCGAGCATGTGGATGAGAGCGTGGAAGCGCTTCTGGACCGTGTGCCTGACCTGGAAGCAATTGTTTCCGCCAATGATGAGATGACGATCTCCATCTACCGGGTCTTAAACCGACGCGGCCTGAAGGTCGGCAGGGACATTGCGGTGACCGGATTTGATGATATGCTGATGGCCCGGTATATGGACCCTCCGCTCACCACGGCAAGGCAGGACTACGATGCATTTTCCCACGCAGCAGTGGAGAGCGCATTGAAAATGCTCCGTGGGGAGAAGGTGGAATCGCGCAGGCTCAAGGTGCCGTTTATCCGCCGCTGCTCCTGCGGGTGCGACATGTCTGATGTGCCTCTGGAGACGCCCATGAGCCCCGGGCAAGAGGAAATGCTGAAGAAAATACAGCGCAACCGGGAGTATCAGTTGAATTCCTGGATTGGATCCTTGCTGAATCGGGAGATGCTGCTGGAGGTGGATGATCCGAAGAGGTTTTTTACATCCATCGGCTCGTTTATGGCATATCTGGATACGCCGGCTTCTTATCTGTGCCTGTTTGAGCATCCGCTCCGGGTGAAGCGGGGCACGATCCCGGTTTTCCCGGAAAAAATCTTTGTGTGCATGCGCCAGAAGGGGCAGGAGTATGAGGGATATGACTGGGATGAGGCACCGGTGCTTTATCGGGATAATACGGCAATTGAGGCACCGTTCGGAGCCATGGAAAGCGGCATGACGTTTCTGCTGTTTGATGAAGAGTACCAGTATGGCGTGCTGAACGCGATGATTGAGCCGGATAAGATTGATTTTTGCTACATGCTGTCGCTGGATATCGGCACCAGTCTCCGGTACATGGATCTGTGGACACAGCAGAAGCGGTACCGTGCGGAGCTGCAGGCATTGGCCAGGACGGATGCGCTGACAGGGCTGAATAACCGTGCCGGGGTGATCCATGCCCGGGAGAAAATGATCGGCAGAAGGTCCCGCAGGGCGGGAGTGATGCTGGCGGATCTGGATCACCTGAAGCAGATCAATGACCAGTTTGGACATCAGGCCGGCGACATTGCCCTGAAGGCTTCCGCGGATATCCTGCGTGAGGCGATCGGGGAAAATGAGAACCAGATCATCGGCAGATTTGGCGGGGATGAGTTTATTTCTTATTGTGTGGATGTGTCTGAGGAGAAGCTTAAGGAGCAGATTGAACAAATTGGCGTACTGTGCGACCGGTTTAATGAGACGTCTGACCTGCCTTATTATGTAGAGATTTCTGCCGGCTTTGTTATGGGCAGGGTCCGGAAGATGGAGGATTGGGAGAAGCTGGTGGAACGCGCGGATGCCCAGTTGTATGAGGACAAGAAAGAGCGGAGGGAATTCGTGGTGCGGTTTGTTGACTCATAGATCGGAAAACCGGATACTGAAAACAGGGGAACCAATATGGATCGGATGGTTTTGACAGATCCGATGCAATGCAAACAGATGGGAGAAGGGAGCCAGTATGAGCAAGGGGTCAAATCAGTCAGATAAGTACAGGATTGACACGCAGGAAAACAGGGATTTTCTGAAGTCCCTGACAGAAGATCTGCTGCGTTTCGGTCATGGAATTGTGTCTCCGGGCGGGTCTGCTTATTATCTGCTTCTTGACGGAAGCCCATGGAAGGACCATATCCGGGAAACTTATATCAGTTGCCGGATGGCACATGTGTATTCGATCGGGCATTTCCTGGGACATGAGGGAAGCGAGGCACTCATTGACGCAATGCTTGCCGGGCTGAATGGGGAGCTGCAGGATCATGTGAACGGCGGCTGGCATCCTGCCGTGACAAGCGAAGGAGAACCCCTGCCGGGGAAGCAGTGCTATGCCCATGCATTTGTGATCCTGGCTGCTTCCTCCGCGCTTCTTGCGAAACGGCCCGGCGCGAAGGAACTATTGGAAAATGCGCTGGAGGTATTTGACCGTTATTTCTGGAACGAAGAAGAAGGGATGACGGCGGATACCTGGAATACGGAATTCACGGTGTTGGATGATTACCGGGGGCTGAATGCGAACATGCATACCGTGGAAGCATTTCTTGCTGCATCGGATGCGACCGGCGATCAGAAATACCGGGCACGTGCCGGGAGAATCATCCGGCGTGTCATCGGATGGGCACAGGCAAATGAATGGAGGATCCCGGAGCATTTTACCAAAGACTGGGTTTCCGACCTGGAATGTAATCAGGATAAACCGGATGACCAGTTTAAGCCTTATGGGGCGACGCCGGGACATGGCATTGAGTGGGCCAGGCTGATCGCGCAGTGGGCGGTTTCCGTTTTCCCGGAAGAAGGGGAGGTTTCCTTGCTTCAAAAGACGGGGAAGTCCGGAGATCTTTGCGGAACGGAAGCTTACGGAGCAGACAAATGTGGAGCGGGAGCAAGCGGAGCAGAAGTACGCGGAATGGAAGGCTTGCGTGCGGACGGACATGACCGTGAATGGTATCTTGATGCTTCAAAGAATCTGTATGGCCGTGCGGTACAGGACGGCTGGAACGCGGATGGCGCGCCGGGCATTGTCTACACGACAGGCTGGGATGGAACGCCCGTCGTCCATGACAGGATGTACTGGACCCTGGCGGAGGCAATCAATACTTCCGCGGTGTTATACCGCCTGACCGGGGAAACCCGGTATGCGGATGATTACGCGATGTTCTGGCAATATGTGGATGAATATGTGGTGGATCATCAACGTGGTTCCTGGTTTGAGCAGCTTGACCGGAACAATGAGTTGCTGGAGACGGTATGGCCGGGCAAGCCGGATCTGTATCATGCATTGCAGGCGACCCTGATCCCGTATCATCACGTGGGAGTATCAATTGCGCGTGATCTTACCATGAATGTGAATCAGTCTCTATAAGCCGGAAGCTGTTTATGGAGAAGAGCAGCGGTACCGTCCGGTACCGCTGTTTTTACAGACCGTCCATCGGAAGCAGGGCAGCAGGTGGATGTAAGACTTTTCAGGATTTCCTGTGGGTCATACACCATGGATATCAACAACGACATATTCTGATTTGCATCCGGTCTTGAAGATCAGGGCCCAGTCCGCGATTCCGGAGCTGACGATAAAATCGGTATGCCCCCGGCGCTCATGGCCGTAGCTTCTTTCATAGCTGCGTGTGAGTACGCCGATCTGGTTGAAGGGGAAGAACTGGCCGCCGTGAGTATGGCCGCTCAGCACAAGGTCTGCGCCGGCTTCCGCTTCATCATCATATTCCAGAGGCTGGTGATCCATTACGATCTTATACAGATCCGGATCCAGGCTCTCCGTCAGCTGCTGAGGAGTTTTCCGTGAGCCTCCGCGCATTTCTTCAGATTTGTCCTGGCGCCCGATCAGATAGAAACGGTCGTCGAGCAGGACGGATTCATCCTGAAGTATGGTCACACCATTCTTCTCCAGGTTTTCACAGAGATCCTGATTGTTCCAGCCCTTCGCTTCATCGCTGAAATAGCCTTTGTCATGGTTGCCGTAGCTGAAGTAAACACCATAGGTTGTTTCCAGGTCTCCCAGCGCTTCACAACTCCCGATCATATCTTCCCGTGAGGTATCGTCATCGACAAAATCTCCCGTCACGACAACCACGTCTGGCCTGAGGGCATTGATTTCCAGAACATAATCATGGAATCTCTGGGCATGGAAGGTAGCTCCGACATGGGAATCCGTGATCTGGACGATCCGCAGATCCCCCTTCAAGCGGTCTGACTCGAAGGAGTAATCCTTTTCCCATACGTGCGTGCACAGGTACCAGGCAACCGTCATATAGATGATCGTGAAAATGATAGCGCATGTGCCGGGAAGCCAGGTGTTGAGTGCATATGCCATTCCGGAAGCTGAGGCACTGCCGCCATGGACTGCGGCCGCGATTCCGGAAGCTGAGGCACTGCCGCCATGGACTGCGGCCGCGATTCCGGAAGCTGAGGCACTGCCGTTATTGACTGTGGACTCGATTCCGGAGTGAGAAGCGGCACCATTATGGGCTGCAGCCGCTTGGGCATGGCCGCGTGACTTCCGGATGATCAGGAAGACAAGCTCGCTCAGAAGCCAGAACCCGCCAAAGTGAACGATGACGATCACCATATTGACGGCATTGATTGTCAGGTAGAGAAGTATGCATATTGCCAGGTAGGCAGCAAAGGAAATCAATACCGCGACACGCTTTCTGCCCCCTGTCATACGGAGGACAAAGGGAAAACGTGCAGTCCTCATTGAAACATAGATCAGGCAGAATAAAACGGCCAGAAGGACGAGAACAGCCAGTACCATAAAAGCCCCCATATGGAAAACTCCTTTCTTCTGCAGGATATAGATGATGCTGAGGCATTTGGATTACACGTATTATTGCAGAAAGGAAGTGGGCTGTCTACTTTTTGGGGGGAAATTGGTATATCAGGTACTCTGTATCGGTACAAGTCACACTCCTGTTTTTGAACCTGGCTGATGCATCATTCACAGACCGGTTAAAGGGATGATTGCCGTGCGCAGGCATTGATCAGGCAGCTTGTTCTGGGATGCTGACGCGAAAGTGCGTGGACGCGATTGTCAGCTGTGCGCCGTCTTTCATCGCGACGGCCTGTCCGCTTTCGAGACGGTGGCCGTCCAGAAATGTCCCGTTCGTTGAAAACAGGTCCGTGACGTAATAACCATCCATTCTGCGTTCTATCCTTGCGTGTTTGCGGCTGATCGTATCGCCGGACAGAACGATGTCGCATTGTGACCTGCTTTTTCCGAGGATCAGATGATCGCGGTTTAAGGGCAGATCCTGGCTGCGGTCTTTATCAAGGCTGACGAGGACCGGACCCGGAGCATGGAGCAGCCTTGTTTTTTCTTCTTGCATCCCATGCCCTGCGCTTGCCTGCATAGGCTGACAGGATGTGTTGAATCCGCCGTCTTCTGCATAGAGTTCCTTTCGAAGCGCCTGGTAGAACTGGTCGTCACTCTGTGCTTCCGGGTCTTCATCGAACCAGATGTTCCGTTTTTCATTTGCTCTCTTCTCTAATGACGTATGGATGATCCAGATAACGGAAACGCACAGAAACCCCATTCCAAGGATTTGAGTAAGATCCATCTGGAACAGGATCATGATGACACAGGCAGAAGGCAGGATAAGGAAGGATGGAAGCAGCCGCCGGAGCATAGACGGCTTTTGAGCTGGGACACGATGCCTTTTGAAATTGCTATGGGATAATTCCGCAAAGTCTGAGTCTGCCTGAAAATTGGAAAAATCTCCAGAGCCGGATACGCCTGGCGCGGGGCCACGAAAGCAGGAAGTGTCAGAGCCGGAACCACGGAAGCCGGAGGCGCCGGACGAGGAATCACGAAAACCGGGAGTGCCGGACATAGAACCTTGGAAAGCGGAAGCGCCAGAGACGGAACTACGAAACGTGCAAGTGTCGGGAGTGGAGCTATGAAATCCGGGAGCGTGAGGACTGGCATCCGGAGAACCGGGCTGCGGGCTGTATCCGGGTTGCGGATTGTATCCGGGCTGCGGGCTGTACCCGGATTGCGGATTGTATCCGGGCTGCGGGCTGTACCCGGATTGCGGATTGTATCCGGGC
>CAMORF010000087.1 GCA_946623485.1 uncultured Clostridia bacterium | reverse complement strand
CAGAAATGACACAAGCTTCCCCCGGATCACCGGATCCTTCCCGCATCTTGCGTATGCCAGAATACAGTCATAAAACTGCCCGTCTCCCTCCTCCTGCCGGATCACGGCAAGCTCCCGGTCTTCCAGCTGGCCGATCTGGGAGCGCAGCGATGCCGCCAGGGGAATATCCTGGCGCGGGTTATCCAGCACATTCAGGTAAGAAAGGATGGTCCGCACCTCAACCGCGTCAAAATAGCCTGTGCTCGCATCCGGGCGGTTTGGGATCCCGTGTTCATCCAATACCCTGGAAAATGTCTCCGCCCAGCCTGCTGCCGTGCGCAGGAGGATGGTAATGTCCCCGAAGGTACAAGGCCGCATGGATCCATTTTCCTTGTCATAGATCATCAGCTTTCCCACAAGGCCGAGGATTCTCTGCGCGACAGCCGTGGCTTCTGCCTGCACTTTGCCGCGCACCCCGGGAACATCATCCGGCTCGGCCAGGATCAGCTCAGGAACCAGATCATCATTAATCCCCCCCACTTCCGGGAACGGGTATCCCGGCCGAAGCTCCTGTTCGGTCGTATAATCCACGCCCCCCATCTCTGCGCGCATCACCTGGCGGAAGATCAGGTTGACCGCATCCAGCACCTGGGCGCGGCTGCGGAAATTCCGATGCAGGTCGATCCGCCGCGACGGCGCCTTGGAATCGGGGGAATAGGTTCTTGCTTTGTCCAGAAAGATCCCGGTATCTGCCATCCGGAACCGGTAGATACTCTGCTTCATGTCGCCGACCATGAAACGCCCGCCCGGCCTGGAGATGCTCTGAAGCAGGATCTCCTGAACCCGGTTGGAATCCTGGTATTCATCAATATAGATCTCCTGAAAATAATCCGCGTATTCCTCTGCCAAAGCAGTCCGGAGATAATTCCCGTCCGCATCCGTCTTTGGCGTCCCGTCTTCCTCCATTGAGATCAGCACCCGCAGCGCCCAATGGGCAACGTCAGAGAAATCCGCGATCCCGCGCTCCTCCTTCTGTGCCGTGAACCGTTCCTCAAACCGGTCCGTCATTTGTGCCAGAACCTCCATGTACCGGAATGTTCCCAGCCGCATGGATTCGATCTGCTCTTCCGGGGCGAAAAAAAATTTCTTCTCAAGTGCCTGAAGTTCCTTCTTTGCCCGGTCCCTGACATCCTTTACATACGCTTCCAGCACACTGTCCACCGGTATCGCATTCTTTCCCCGTTTCTTCGCCCCGGGCCTTGGCCAGTCAAAACCCGCTATCTTCCCGGCTAGCTCCTGCATGCTGCCGCATGCCATCAGGCAGGATACCAGCTCCTCATGGGCCTGCATGGCTGTCACGTAATGATAAGGTCCCTGCGGCTTCGCACACACTGCCAGCCCCCGGATGAGGCTTTCATGGATCTCATCAAGGCGGATGCGGATCCTGTCTTCCAGATCCTTCTTCCATTCCGATTCCTCACAGTCTCCCCGGTACAGGTCCACGCATCCCTGCCGCCACATCCTGGGGAATTCATGTGACATGGAAAATGCGTAAAAGTCAAGGATCAGGTCTTCCAGCCCTTCATCCGTCCTTCCCGGCGCGTAAAGAGCGGAAAAATCAAGAAATGCTTCCCGGAATGCGGGATCCGGGTCATCATAGGCTTCTTCGATGATCTGTGACACGGCTTCCGACTGCAGAAGCCTGAGTTCTCCCTCATCCGCGATGCGGAAGGATGGGTCGATCCCCAGCGCGTCCGCATGGTCGAGCACGATCTCCCTGCAGAACCGGTCGATCGTCTCGATATGGTCTGCGGCAAGCATCGACAGCTGGCGCAGGGCAGTCTGAACGCGGACAGGGTCGCTGCCGGATGCCTCCTCCTCCAGCCGCGCCCGGATCTTCTCCCGCAGGGAAGCCGCCGCCGCGTTCGTGAAGGTCACGACCAGAAGACGGTCCAGATCAACAGGCGAAGCGTTCCCCATTATTTTCTCCAGAATCCGCTGTACCAGGACCGCCGTCTTCCCGGATCCTGCGGCGGCGCTTACCAGGAGGTTCTGCCCCCTCGAATCAATCACCTGTTTCTGTTCTGCTGTCCACTCAGGCATCAGGGCTCCTTTCCTCCATCCTTTCATCCGCCGCTATGTATCCATCTTCTGTCTTCACAGAGCTCTCTTCCGTCTCCTTGGAATCCTCTTTTGTCTCCATGGAATCCTCTTCTGTTTCCATGGAATCCCCTTCTGTCTCCATGGAATCCTCTTCTGTTTCCATGGAATCCTCTTCCCTGGAAACTGCGGCCTCGATGATCTCCCAGCTCTCCTTGTTTGTACGCTTCTCCAGCTCCCTGTATGCTGCGCCTCTGGCGCGGGGATCAAAGCGGCAGACATCCCTGTATGGGCACCATGTGCAAGCCTCGCTGTTTGCGTCCTTTCTGGACGGATTCGGCGCAATCTGTCCGGAGAGGATCGCTCCGGCGATTTTCCGCATCCGGTCTCTTGCATAGCGCTGCAGCAGGTCAAACTGCCGGTCTGTCACCACATGATCACTCTCACGCAGCTCCCCCGGGGTTTTATTCCGCGTGACCGGCACCACCAGGGACGGCCCCGCGCCAGTTTGTTCTGTGTCAAGGCGCTCCACCACGTCCGGCCTGCCGTTGACAAGCCCCTGTACCCTCATCTTTGCAACGATGGCATCCTCCAGCTCTTCCGCATCCATCTGCCGGGTCATGTCCACGACAGGATCCTGGAAGGAGAAGTAAAATGCGCCCGCGCATACGATTTCTTTCTCCGGATGTGCCTTCTGCTCCAGGGCAGCGGCAGCGTCAAGATAGGCAAACAGCTGAAGCTGCTCCCCGGCAATCAGGCGCTCCAGGTCCACATCCTGGGCGGAAGACTTATAGTCCACGATTTTGACGTAAAGACGTTTTGTTCCTTCGTCTTCACACTCATCGATGCGGTCGATTTTCCCGTTCAGCCGCATCCTCCTTCCCCCCGGAAGGCTGTCGATCCAGACACTGCCGTCCTCCATCGCGCCAAAGGAAAGCTCGAACATGGCAGGCTCAAATGCCCCCGCGGCGATCTGGCGCTGAAGGGTCCTCACCGACCTGACCAGGATCTTCTCACACCGCGCAAGGATTCCCTCCGTGCGCCTGGTATCCGTATACAGCTCCCGCCCATGTTCATCAGCCAACGCTTCCCGGAAGCATTCCCGGGCAAGCGCATCCCTTCGCTCATCCGAGATTTCCCGCCATCCCTGCCCCGGCGGGGCATCCTGCAGCTTCCTGGAAAAGAGCTCCACCGAGCGGTGCAGCAGGTTTCCGATGTCGAGGGTGCGGACCGTAAAGGTCTCCCGTTCCTTCAGCTTCAGCCCGTAATCCGCGAAATGGCGGAACGCGCATGCGGCAAATTCCTCCAGCCTGGTAATGCTCCCCCGCAGGATCTCGCCGTATAGTGCCTGGGCGGTCTCCTCATCAAGCTCCTTCGGAGCCTCCCCTTCCGTAAGCCATGCCGCAAGCGCTTCGGCACGGCCGGCAAAATCCCTGGAAGCCGCCGCGTCTGTCTCTCCTGTCCCAGTCGCCTCCACACGGCCGGCAAAATCCCTGGAAGCCGCCGCGTCTGTCTCTCCTGCCACAGGCGACAGCGCTCTGCCGGCATCCTCTGACACCTCTTCCTTGTCCCGGCGCAGGTACAGCTGCACCAGTTCCCTCAGCTTCTCCCAGCTTCCGTCTGACGGCATCTCCTCCTGGTGCAGGGAATCCCCCAGCGCCTGCGCAAGGACTGCCCGGCCGGTTCGGAGGGAGGTCACGCTCCCAAAGGGATCTGCAGATGCCGCCACAGCCCATTTCGCACCGGGAAACATCGCGCGGAGATTCCTGACCACGCCGGAGGGCCGAAGCTCCTCTCCGCTTCGTTTCGCCATGGACCAGGAAAGATAGAGCGCAGCGGAAGGGCGCGTCAGCGTCAGATACAGGTAAAACTGCTGGATATTTGCGTCCTCCCGGGCGGTCGGCGCCAGGTGGATCCGCTGCCCCCGCAGAATCTCTCTCTCGTAGTCGGTCAGGACACCGCCTGACGTTTTCCTGTGCGGGACAAAGCCGTCATTGAGCCCAAGGAACAAAACCACACGGACCTGTTCCAGCCGCGACCGTTCCAGATCCGCGACCTGGACCTGGTCGATCCCCCGGGGGAGAATGCCGATCTTCGCTTCCGCGAAACCTGCCTTGAGAATCTGGGCGAACTGGCTCCTGGACACCTTCTCGCTGCCCATCAGGACGGCTGCCTCATCCAGGACACCGCTGATGACATGAAGCACCGCGGCATACTCCTGCGCCCGGTCCTCCCGTCCCTCCTGCGCGCATTTTTTACTCAATGCATCTAACTTCACGGGAAGCTCAAATGCCATCAAAAGCTTCCACAGCGCTCCTGCATATTCGGAAAACAGGGCGCTTCCCTGTTTCATCTGAGCGGCAAAAGGCGCAAACCGTTCCATAAACGCCTCCCTGGCAGTCTCCGCCCTGGCCCGCAGCGCTTCATCCCGGTTCCTGGTCATCCGGGAAAATGCGCCTGCCCACATCTTATGCCCGCGGATTCCTGCCGCGAGGATATAATTTTCCAGAAGGTCGATGTCCCCGCTCTCCGGGTCCAGGGCGAGGCCTGTCCTGAGCAGCGCCATGACACTTTCGTAGGAATAGTTTTTTTCGAGAATATCAATCGCGCAGCGCGCAAACTCAAAAGCGGGATTCATGATGACCGTAGAAGAACGGTCGATATAGCAAGGGATTTCATACACGGACATGGCCCGCCGGATGTATTCCGCGTAATCCTTCAGGCTGCCGCAGACAATGGCAATCTCCCGGTACCGGATCCCCTTCCGGATCAGCTCCTCGATGGTGACGGCGGCAGATACCGCTTCATCCCAGGGATCCGCGCACTGGCGCAGATAAACCTGATGCGCTGCTGACATACCGCTGGCTGCTAATCTCCCACCTTCCATCTTTTGAGCATTTGGGGCATTCGGGACGTTTTTGGCGTTTGGGGCTGCAGCACCTGGATGGCTCCCATGGAGCAAACCGGCTTTTGGCAAGTCGTATGGCATAAATCCCTTTTTTCCGGAACGCAGGAGATGCTTTTCCAGCCACCATAGCTCGCTCCCCTTCTCATGCCGCCCTGCGCCATCCGCCGCAAGAAAACGCACCTCCACCTTCGCGTGCGCAAGATCCGCGCATCTGACCAGGGACTGGATCGTCCGCTTGGACAGCGCAAACAGCTCATGGTCTGCCGGCCTCATCTCCCGGATGCGCTGAAGGTCCCCGGGACCGGAATCGGGAAGCTCCTCCGGATCGATGGTCACTGTCACCAGGACATCCTCCACGATTCCAAGCAAGGTCGTGACCACCTGGAGCTGTGCCGGTGTCAGCCCCGTAAACTGATCCAGACACACCACCGCCCCCTTCAAGGTCTCATCCAGGACCGCCTTCTCACTCAGGACCCTCGGAAGCTTCTCCCCCGTAATGAAATGGTCTGCCTGATAACGTTCAAAGGCTTCCTGCACCAGAGCAATCTCGGAAAGCTTCCTGACCAAGGCAGGGTGATTACCCGCTCCCTTCACCAGGGCTTCCATCTCCCCAAGTTCCTTCGCCCCGATTCCATACTGGTCCATCTCCGACAGGATTGATTTGATCTCCGAAAGCACGCCGGGGCGGTCTGCCGTACCCGCAAGGAGCGGAATTCTCGCGCCTTCCCGGGCCGTGATCAGGCGCAGCAGCAGCACCTTGCCGGTTTCCGAGAGAATCTGGCGCTGCGCAACTCCGGTGTGTTCAAACACGCGGTATGCCAGCCTGGTAAAACTCAGGACGTCAATGTTCCAGATGCCTCCGCGCTCACTCATGGACACGAGGGTTCTCTGGGTCTGCAGCGTATTTTGCTCCGGGACAAGACACAGGTACCGTTTTTCAGGGTGCTTCTGCGCTTCCTTGAGGATATGCCGGAACATAAAATAGCTCTTTCCGCTTCCGGAAGAGCCGGGAATCAAAATCAATGACATGGGAATTCTCCGAAGGATTTGCTATGGTGCCGGATTCTTAGGGACGGCATAATCAGGACATGCAAATCCGCCAATGCCACAGGGCATTGGCGGAAAGAAGATCAATAGAGCTGGTAACCGTTTGGATTGATTCCATATTCATATCGCTTCAGAAGCTCAATGTTTGCCATCTCCACCTGGTTGAACACCTGGTCATTAAATGACTGTGCCGGCACGGTGGGATGATACCAGCATTTGCTTCCAAAGTAATCTCTCAGCTCCTGAGACTGGAAGATATACCCGCGGCGTGCGTAGATCTCATTCCTTGCATAGCACATCTGCTGCAGGGAAAGCGCCGACACCTCCGCGTCGGTCAGGTAACGCACCGCGCTGTCATAGAAGATGTAATCGCTGGTGGTCGCCTGGGCAACAAGCCCGCCCGAATAGGAACCGATATTCTGGTATGTATATCCCGGCTGGTCCAGGACATACCCCCCTGGAACAAGCGCGAATTCCTTCTGCTTCAGCGCGGAAATATTAGCCGTCTCATAAGCGTTGAAAACGGAATCGCTGAACGTAGAAGCGTCATTGGTTCCCCAATACCAGTTCTTCGCGTTGAAGTAATCGGACAACTCCGTGGACTGGAAGATATAGCCACGGCGGGCATAGATCTCATTCTTCGCGTAACACAGTTCCTGCGCGCTGAGCGCGCTCAGGTCACTGTCACTCAGGTACCGGGAATCGCTGTCATAAAAGAGATAGGAGTCAGGATTCACATAGTACTGGGCTCCGCCCGACGTGCTCAGATAACGGCGGACCACATCGTAGCTGTAGTTGTTCCCGTCAAGCGCATAGGTTCCAAGGGACGCCTCTACATTGCTCAGCATCTGCACATTTGCGGTCTCATAGGTATTCAGCATACTGTCTGAAAACTGTTCCGGCGCGTAGATCGGCGTATACCAATACTGCATGTTAAACCAGTTCTGCAGCTCATTCGACACAAACCGCCTGCCGTTGCGCGCATAGATCTCATTCTTTGCGTAGCACACAACCTGAGCCGGCCAGCCGGCAACTGCGCTCTCATCCAGATAAGTATAGCTGCTGGTCGGAAGCAGGTATCCATAAGCCTGATCCGCATGGGCTTTTGTGCCGGCAGCCAGCAGCACGGCAGCAGCAGCGGCAAGCGCCAGCCCCCACATCAACGCTCCGCGCACGATTCTCACATTTTCTCTCTTCATAACCCGAACCCCCTTCTCAAGATACAAGAAGCTTTTTTCGTGTGATTCTGGTTGTATTGTACCATCCGGGACGGGAGATTTCCCTATCCTGCGGACTTTTTTATTCTGAATAATTTCTTAATCCCCGCCGCCGGCCCGCGAACATGCCAGGCGGAGGCGGACCTGTCTTTTTAATTCCGCGAGGCCTGAAGCTGGGAAAGCCGCTCTTCGACCTGCGCCATCAGCTGCTCATATTTCGCAAGCTTTTCCTTCTCCTGGGCTACCTTCTCTTCCGGTGCTTTGGAAAGGAACTTCTCATTGTGCAGCATGCCGTTAGAGCGGGCAAGCTCCCCTTCCAGCCGCTTCTTTTCCTTTTCCAGCCGTGCAATCTCCTTCTCGATATCCACGAGCTCTTCCATCGGCAGGAAAATCGCGGCGTTGTGGATCAGCGTTGAGACAGCATCCTGGGCGATTCCTGACCGGTCAGCCTGCACGATCACCTCGGACGCGGAAGCAAGGGAAGCAAAGAAAAGCCGGTCCTTTTCAAACGTCTCACGGATCTTCTCGTCCTGCGAAACCACAAAGACCCTCGCCTTCCTGGAGGGGGGCACATTCATGGAGGTACGGACGGCACGGATCGCGCGGACCGCATCCTTGATGGTCTCGATCTCCTGTTCCTCGGACGCAAAGCTCCAGTCCTCCCGATACACCGGCCAGTCGGAAACCATGATGGAATCATCCGTATCATTCACCGACTGGTACAGCGCTTCCGTGATAAACGGCATAAAGGGATGCAGAAGCTTCAGAGACCGGACGAGCACCTGCTTCAGGGTCCACAGCGCGGCGCCCTTGCCGGCATATTCCCCAGAGGCATCGCCCCCCGCCTGGTCCTCCCGGTACAGGCGCGGCTTCACCATCTCGATGTACCAGTCGCAGAACTCATCCCACAGGAAGTCATAGACCTTCTGCACCGCGATCCCGAGCTCGAACTTGTCCATGTTCTCGGTGACTTCCTTCGCGAGGGTGTTCACTTTCGACAGGATCCAACGGTCTTCATTCGCAAGCTGATCCCGGCTGATCTCATCCGGCACTTCGCTCTTATCGAGGTTCATCAATATGAATCTCGTCGCGTTCCAGATTTTGTTCGCGAAGTTCCTCGAATTCTCCACACGCTCATAATAGAAGCGCATGTCATTTCCGGGCGCATTGCCGGTGACCAGGGTCAGCCG
>CAMORF010000086.1 GCA_946623485.1 uncultured Clostridia bacterium | reverse complement strand
CACCAGCTTCCCAAGCTGGGGAGGCGGGTTCGATTCCCGTCATCTGCTGATTATGAGAAACCCGCATAGATACTGGCAGGAGTTGGAAAACCCCAGTGTTTATGCGGGTTTTCGTTTCCCGGATCGTACGTAAAAAACACCTGAAATGGGTCAGAAAAAACACTTATGAAACGATTTTCCGTTTTTTTGTTATATCTATTGATCGTGATTACCGGCGTTACCGTTGTGTTTGTGCTTGTCAACCTTTCCCTTGTCCGTACCAGGAAGACGATGGTACGGGTGGAATTGGAGTCTGTGGCAGAACACCAGATCCGGGGAGAGCTGCAGTCGATTGCGTTTCTTACTGTGGTCTGGGATAATCTGATCCAGGCATATGGCGGTGAGGTAAAGGATTTTTCCAATCGGTCAGAGAAGATCCTCAAGGATTTTGGCGATGATGCGGCGGAAAGCATACAGGTTGCCCCGGACGGTGTGATCCAGTATGTGTATCCTTATTCTTTCTCAGAGATCATCGGGACTGATATCGAACAGAACGGAAGTTTCCGCACCGGCGCGGCCCGCAGCCGGTATTCCGGGCTTGATTCGATTTCTGCTCCGGAGCAGCTGGAGGATGGAGATTACCGCATGGTATTCTGCCATCCGGTTTACACCAGGGATAAGGTGGGCAATCCCAGTTTCTGGGGGTATTCTCTGGTGACTGTACGGGTTTCCCAGCTGCTGAAGTCGCTGCGCCTGGATAAATTGAGTACCAGGTCAGACCTGATGCTTTATCGCCTGGATGAGAAGAGCGGAAACCAGGTTTTGCTGGATGAGACCGGGGGTAAGATGCGTGATCCGGTCCGCTGCCTGTTTTCATTGCCGAATGGGATCTATGTCCTGTCAGGGGTAAGGGATGGTGGCTGGATTACCAGAAGTGAATACCTGATTGAATTCATCATTGGCATTGTGGCAACGGTCCTGACCCTTTTGCTGCTCATCAACCTGCGGATCAGGAAGAATATGAAAAAGCTCAGCAGGATCTCTTATACGGATGAACTGACAGGGCTTTACAACCGGCATATGCTCCGGAAGGTGTTTGAGAACCTGTCGGGGGAATCAAAGCATGTTTCGATGCTCTTTGTCGATTTTGATCATTTTAAAGAGATCAATGACAAGGAGGGGCATGACGCAGGGGACGAGACACTGAGGCAGGGTGCTGCGTTTTTTGCGTCGGTGTTCGGGAAAGAGAATTGTTTCCGGTATGGCGGTGATGAATTCCTGATGCTGCTTCAGGATATGCCGGATGAAGAAGTGCACGCGCTGGCTGCCAGGCTGGAAGAGTTTCGGGTGGTTCATTTCCATGGACACGAGATCCCGGTATCGGTGAGCGGCGGGTTTGCGGTGGCTGACTGCTCTGACGTGAATGACATGAGAAACCTGATCCGCCTGGCGGATGATCTTCTGTACCAGGCAAAGAAAAACGGGAGAAACCAGATCATCGGAGGAGAAACATGAACAGACGGCTGACGGCCCTGGTGTGCGCGTGGCTTCTTGGCGCTTTGCTTTTGGCGGGTGGATCCTGGACTGCTTTTCACGCACAGGAAACGAATCCGGATAAAACCTGGAAGATTGCAGTGCTCACATATTCATTTTCCTCGGAATACTGGGGGTATGTGGCGCAGGGATGCCTGGCCTATGATGGCAGCGATCCGGCAGTTGATATTACCGTACAGGGAGTGTCAAGCTCAATTGCTTCCGGGGAACAGATTGAGATCCTGAAGGAAGACCTGGAACACGGGCGGTATGATGGATATGTGATTGCTGCGATTGACCGGGAAGAAGTGGAAAAGATATTGAAGGACGTAGATCTTCCGGTTGTGGTGGTGGATTCTCCGCTTGATGCGCCTTGTGTCATCGGGAGAGTTGGAACGGAAAACCAGATTGCTGCAACGGCGGGGGCCAAGAAGGCTGTTGCCATGGCGCGTGAGATCGGATGGGAGAAGCCTTCCTGCGTGATGATCGGCGGAGTAGAGGGAGACTATAACCAGGAGAGCAGGCTTGCAGGATACCGGGGCGGCGTGATGATGTCAAATGGAACCTGGCTGGCTGAGGTTTATCCGACGGATAAAAGCGCGGATAGCGCCCGTGCGGCCATGGAGCAGATCATGAAGGATTATCCGGAAGGGTTAGCTGTTGTTGCGTGTTATAATGACCTTCTCGCGGAGACGGCATTGGAAACGGCAGAAGCAAACAGCGCTTATGATCATACGGTGTTCCTGGGATTTGACGGAAATGGTTCTGTCTGTGAGCGCATCATGAATGATGACCGGTACCGGAATATGGTGACGGTTGCCCAGAATCCTTATGAAATGGGATTCGCTGCGGTGCAGATGCTCTCGGATTATCTGCGCGGTCAGGAGAATGCTTCCCAGGCAGCGTCCATAGAAGGGCAGGGAGATTCCGGCGGAACTGCCTCTGGAGATTCCGGCGGAACTGCCTCTGGAGATTCCGATGGAGATGCTTCTGGAGCTGCCGGTGGAGATACCGATGGAGGCGCGGGCGGAGATACCGATGGAAGTGCCTCTGGAGATTCCGGCAGGGATGCTTCTGGAGCTGCCGGCGGAGATACCGCCGGAAATGATGGCTCCGCCAACTACATTGATTCAGGGTACTCCGTGATTACGAAGGTAAATGCACAGGAGCGCATGGTTCAGATCAGAAACCATCTTTCGTAATGGAAATGCAGGATCAATGGTTTACGGAAAAAACCGCCGGGCTTTTGCCCGGCGGTTTGGTCTCTGCCATTCAGGCCTTGGTTTATCTGTCATTCAGGCCTTGGCTTTTTTCTTTCCATCCTTTTTGGACTCGTTTTTCTTTCCGCTGTTATCAGCTTCTGCGTCTTTGATCATTGCGAGGGAACCGTAGATGTTGGAATCATCGCCGAGGGCTGCGGTTTTCAGTTCGACGGTTGGGCGGATGGATGTCATGCAATAGCGGTCTATCTCTGTAAGGACTTTATCCCGGATCAGGTCGCCGGTGGCTTCCACGACTCCGCCGCCGTAGATGACGACATCGGGGCTGATGGTGTTGATCAGGTTGCCGGTGGCAATTGCGAGATAGTGGCAGGCCCGGTCGATCGCCTCTTCCGTTACGGTATCATGGTTCGCGAGTGCTTTTTTGAGATACTTGCTGCGGAAAACGCCGTTTTCGACCTGCGGTCCCATCTCGGACTCTCTGCCGCGGGAGACCTGCTGCCGGATGTAAGAGGAGATTCCCTGCTTGCTGGAAAATGCTTCCAGGCATCCTCTTTGCCCGCAGCCGCACAGTGGTCCTTCGGGATCGAGGATCATATGGCCGTATTCGGCGCCTTTAAACCCGCTGCCGGTGAAGAGAGATCCGTTCAGGATCAGGCCGCCGCCCATGCCGGTACCGACGAAGAACCCCACGACATTGTCGTATCCTTGCGCTGCCCCGTACCGGTACTCTCCGAGCACGCCCACATTGACGTCATTTCCAATGTAGAAGGGGACGCCGAATTTATCCTCCAGAGGAGTCCGGATATCGTAATTACGGAATGGCAGGTTTGGGGTGAAAAGGATGATTCCCTTTCCTTGATCGATGACGCCGGGGGCACCCGCAGAGATTGCGTTGATCTGGTTTTTCTTAAGTCCTGAAGAGGACAGCAGCTCCTCCACCACGCTGATGATGACTTCCTGGACATTCTGTGATGAGCTTCCGCCTTCCGTGGACTTCTTCTTGTAGCGGCAGATGATCTTGTCCTTCTTGTCAAAGATTGCTCCAAGCACTTTTGTTCCGCCGATATCCAGACAGATGTTATACTTTTCAGCCATGTGTTCCTCCTGTAATGAATAGTTACTGTTTTTGATTGATCTGGTTTGCTGCAAAGCACGAAACCCGCATCGCCTTGGCTGAGGCTCCGGGGCGGGTGCATTTTGCATGACTTGTTTACATAATACCACAGTTTTTAGATTCACGCTTCCACAAATCTGCGTTATACTGTTTTTATTACCGAAGCTTTTTACGAAAGCGGCAATGAACCTGAAGATCAGCCAGGACGTGAGCGGGAGGAAGGAGCAGCCATGGATCGCAAGGATATCATCGTCATCGGAATTGCCGGGGGCACAGGAAGCGGGAAAACAACGATTACCAAAAAGATTGAGGAGCGTTTCGGGAATGAAGTTACTGTGCTTTATCATGATGACTATTACAAGGCCCGGCATGACCTGACTTATGAAGAGCGGGTGAAGCTGAATTACGATCACCCTGCTGCCTTTGATACGGAGCTGATGATCCGGGATCTGGCAGCGCTCAAAAGCGGCGCGGCGATTGACTGCCCGGTCTATGATTATGCGATCTATGACCGCACGGACCGTACGCAGACCGTGACTCCTTCGAGAGTGATTATCGTAGAGGGAATTCTGATCTTCCACGAAAAAGAGCTGCGCGACCTGATGGATATCAAGCTGTTTGTAGACGCGGATGCGGATGTCAGGATTCTCCGCAGGATTCTGCGTGACGTAAAAGAGCGGGGGAGATCGCTGGACAGTGTGATCACGCAATACCTGGGAACGGTTAAGCCGATGCATGAAGCGTTTGTGGAGCCGTCCAAGAAATACGCTGATGTGATTATCCCTGAGGGTGGAAGGAATCAGGTCGCGCTTGATATGGTCCTGAACCGTGTCCAGTTCCATCTGACCAATCATCCCGGCAGCGGCAATGGATCCGAAGCCTGATCATGCAAAAGTCATTGAGACGGGACACCAGACTGCGGGTCAGGAGATTGAACCTGCCGGGATTCTCTGGTACAATAACAAGAACGTCCGGAGAGAATACGGAAACAACAGCAGTATCTTTATTATGTGCAAAGGAGGAAGGCGGCATGCTGGAGCAATTGAAGGAGGATGTCTGCAAAGCGAATCTGCAGCTTCCAAAGTATGAACTGGTTACATTTACCTGGGGGAATGTAAGCGGCATTGACCGGGAAAAAGGGCTTTTTGTCATTAAGCCGAGCGGGGTTTCCTATGAGGAACTGAAGCCGGAGCATATGGTGGTCATGGATCTCGAGGGCAATAAGGTTGAGGGCGACCTGAATCCTTCCACAGACACCGCGACTCATCTGGAGCTTTACAAGGCGTTTCCGGAAATCGGCGGCGTCGTGCACACCCATTCAACCTTTGCGGTAGGCTGGGCGCAGGCAGGCTGTGACATCCCGCTGAAGGGAACCACGCATGCGGATTATTTCTATGGAGATATCCCCTGTACCAGGAACCTGACTCCGGAGGAAGTGGAAGAGGGATACGAGAAGAATACCGGGAAGGTGATCATCGAGGCATTTGAGGGCCTCGATCCGGTCTATGTGCCGGGCGTGATCTGCCGTAACCATGGACCGTTCGCGTGGGGCAAGGATTGCTTCCAGGCGGTTTATCACGCTAAGGTCCTTGAGGAAGTGGCGAAGATGGATTTCATCACAAAGCTGATCAAGGCGGATGCGCCGAATGCGCCGGATCACATCAAGGAAAAGCATTTCCAGAGGAAGCACGGGCCGAACGCATATTACGGCCAGGGTAAGTGAGCACGGGAGGAGCAGGATCATGTTGGATGTGAAAGAAGCCATTCAGGCAGGGAAGACGGCACTGGGAATCGAATTTGGTTCGACCAATATTAAGGGCGTGCTGGTGGATGAGAAAGGCAGCGTCCTGGCGACCGGCAGCTTTGGCTGGGAGAATTCGCTGATTGACGGGATCTGGACTTATTCCCGGGAGGAGATCCTGGAAGGCCTCAGAACCTGCTATGGGAATCTGTGCAGGAGCGTGGAGGAGAAGTATGGAATCTGGCCCACGACCTTTGGCGCGCTTGGCATCAGCGCGATGATGCACGGCTATATTGCGCTGGACAAGGATGGGAACATGCTTGCTCCGTTCCAGACATGGCGCAATTCCAACACGCAGCAGGCGGCGGATGCATTGACACAGCAGTTCCGGTTCAATATCCCGCTTCGCTGGACGATTGCGCACCTGTACCAGTGCATGCTGGATCATGAGGAGCATCTGAAGGATGTTGCTTTTGTGACAACACTGGATTCCTATGTACATTATCTGCTGACCGGCGAAAAGGTGACCGGCATTGGCGACGCGTCCGGGATTTTCCCGATTGATTCCGAAACGAAGGATTATGATCAGGGCATGGTGGATTGCTTCGATCAGCTGATTGCGAAGGATGGCTATTCCTGGAGACTGCGGGATGTGCTTCCGAAGGTGCTGGCTGCAGGTCAGGAAGCGGGGAAGCTGACCGAGGAAGGCGCAAAGCTTTTGGATGAGTCCGGCAGATTGGCGTGCGGAATTCCGATGGCGCCGCCGGAGGGAGATGCGGGTACAGGCATGGTGGCAACGAATTCCGTTGCGCCGCGTACCGGCAATGTCAGCGCAGGGACAAGCACCTTTGCCATGCTTGTATGTGAAAAGCCGCTTTCAAAGGTGTATCGTGAGATTGATATGGTCACGACGCCGACCGGCTATCCGGTTGCGATGTCCCATGCCAACAATGGAACATCTGACCTGAACGCGTGGGTGAAGCTGTTCGGAGAGTTTGCAGAGCTTGCCGGATTCCCGATGGATGCCGGAAAGCTGTATTCCCTCCTGTACAAGAATTCGCTCAACGGTGATCCGGATTGCGGCGGCCTGCTGTCTTACGGCTATTATTCCGGTGAGGGAATCACGCACCTGAATGAAGGGCGTCCGATGTTCGTCCGGCAGCCTGACAGTAACTTTACCCTTGCGAATTTTATGAGGGCTCATCTGTATTCTTCCCTTGGCGCTGTCAAGCTTGGGCTTGATATCCTGCTGAAGGATGAGCATATGGCAGTGGATCGGATCATGGGGCACGGCGGATTGTTCAAAACGAAGGGGGTTGCCCAGCGTTATCTGGCAGCGGCGGTTCATGCGCCGGTCAGTGTCCTGGAAACAGCCGGAGAAGGCGGCCCGTGGGGCATGGCGATTCTTGCGCTGTACCTCATGGAAAAAGAGGATGGTGAGACACTGGAGCATTTCCTCGGCCAGAAGATCTTTGCTGATATGGAAAGCGAGACGGTGGAGCCGGATGCGAAGGACATCGAAGGGTTTGAGACATTCACAGCCCGCTACAGCGACAATATCGCGATCATGAGGACGGCAGTGGAGACGCTGAAGGCCTGAATGCTGGAAAGCCGGCGTTATGAAGGGCTGATGTGATGATCCGGTGTTGTGAAAGACAGACATTGTTATCTGATGTCATTGACGTGACTCAATTGATGGATTCAAATTGATGGATTCCATTGACGTTACTCCATTGACGTTATTGATCTGTTCAGAAATAAAGGAAACGCATTTCATAAATGCGTTTCCTATCAGTTGATGCGACCGGCCGCCTTTGGCAGATGGCCGCTTTTAGCGGCCGGCGGCCGGTGCGAAAAGGAAGTGAATATATTCGTTTCCTATCACATCTGAACAGATTCTGAGAAAGGACTGGCAGGACATTATGATATCATTCCTTCATGGCAAGGTGGCAGCTGTTTTGCCGGACCGGGTTGTTGTGGATGTCGGCGGGGTCGGATTCCAGGTCCTGGTCAGCATCCGGGATGCCGCAGACATGCCGCCTGCAGGATCAGAGGTTAAGGTCTATACGTATCTGTCGGTCTCAGAGGATGCGATCCGGCTGTACGGATTCCTGTCACAGGATGACCTGGATGTATATCGGGCACTGATTTCCGTTTCCGGGGTCGGGCCGAAGGCCGCGCTTGGGATTCTTGGAACGCTGAGCGCGAATGATGTGCGGTTTGCTGTGTTTTCTGATGATGACAAGGCACTGGCAAAGGCACCCGGGATCGGTGCCAAAACCGCGAAGAAACTGATCCTTGAACTGAAGGATAAATTAAAACTGGAGGATGCGATCCAGGGAACAGCCTTACATTCCGGGGATGGGACGGAACCAGCATCTTCCGTGATTGACGCAGAATTGAATGATGCTGTTCAGGCGCTTACTGCCCTTGGCTATTCGAATTCCGAAGCCCTTAAGGCCGTGCGCGGGGTCACGATTACGGATGGAATGCAGACCCAGGATATCCTGAAGCAGGCATTGAAGCACATTGGATTGTAACCGTTTTTTTCCGGCGGGAGGAAAACGCAGTTGACGGGTTTATATGCCAAAGAGAATCATAACTACCGATGAGACGGAGGAGGATGTCCGCCTCGAACCGAAGCTCCGGCCGCAGATGCTGGATCAGTATATCGGACAGGAGAAGGCGAAGAAGTCTCTGAAAATCTATATTGAAGCAGCAAAAAAGCGGGGAGAATCCCTGGACCATGTTTTGTTTTATGGTCCGCCCGGATTGGGAAAGACAACGCTTGCGGGAATTATCGCAAACGAGATGGGCGTGAACCTGAAGGTGACCTCCGGGCCTGCCATCGAAAAGCCGGGGGAGATCGCGGCTGTTCTCAACAGCCT
>CAMORF010000085.1 GCA_946623485.1 uncultured Clostridia bacterium | reverse complement strand
TGAGTACGCATTCGCATTCCCTGCAAGGTCTGACTGCCTGCCGGATCCGGCGCCCGCAGGGATTCCCTGCCCGGCTTCCGTATCCTCCTTGTAGTAAATCTCCTTCTGCTTCCTGGCCCCGGTGATCGCCAGAACATAGATCACCGCGCCCAGGATTGCATTTCCCTGCATGGCAATCAGGAACCATCCAAGTCCTGCATACGCGCAAAGCCCGAGCAATGCAGCGCGCAGATATGCCGATACCTGTTCATCCGTCCGCCCCGCAAGGGCACGCTTCCAGATCGCGGAAAGCACATAGCTGGTAAACCACACGGTTCCCAGCACCGCCAGGATCAGCGCAAGGTACCAGTTTCCCGGCGGCTTGCCCCGGACCAGCGCCAGAATGATAATCCCGGCCGCCACAGCGATCAGAACGAGGATTGCCGTCCGGATCCGGCTGTCAATCCGCGCCTCTTCTTCCTTGCTTAACCGTTCCTGATTTCTAAGAAACTCAATCATAACACCTTTCCCAGTTTCATTGACAAGCGAAGAGCCGTATGCCTATAATCACTCACATATGTGATTCACAGGCGTGCTCTGTGAAACTCAAATATACGATTCACAGGAGTGTCTGTGAATGATAACCCACAGGAGGATACATCCATGGCCAGTCTGCTGCCAAACAACCCCATGATGCTGCTCAGTGTTGTCAACACACAACTCAGGGATGAATTCCCCAACCTGGACGACCTGTGCAGTTTTTTCAACCAGGACCGTGAAGAGCTGGAAGAAAAGCTATCCGCCATCGACTACACCTACGACCCCAAGCTCAACCGCTTCGTCTGACCGCGTCGGCAGCAGCAATTCCACTGCTTCATCTGACAGCGTCCGCAGCAGCAATTCCATTGCTGCCGCGACGCAATGTCTGTCGGCAGATCCACAGCGATTCAGCTCCTAAGCCCGAAGCATCAGACGGAATCGCTCAACGTTCCTGGGTATTCTCCCGGGAGGATTCCGTCGCCGCTTCCCCATCCGTCAGCATATCCACATATTCCTGCGGCACACCGGCCGAGGAAAGCTTCTCAAACATCCTGATTGCGGAGGCATCCCGCATATACTTGAAAAACGCCTTTCTGGAATCAACCGTAAAAGAGTCTGAGGAATCGATCTCATCCAGCTTTGTGCTCTCCACCGTTTTCAGGTCAGCAGTCAGGGCAAACCAGTCTTCCCCATTGACAGAATAGACCATTGTCCTCATCCCGTTCTCATCCTTAAAAAACGAACAGCTATATTCAATCCCTTTCCAGATCAGGGTAAATGTTCCCGACAGCCATCCATCCGAAAGCGCTTTCAGGTCACTTTCCTGGATCCGCAGGACAGGAGTTGTCACGCCGTCCCGCTTCAGGCTCACAGTCTCCCTGAGAACGCCATCCTTCAGGCTGCCCTGAACCAGAAAGCCCACAGGCTGATTCGATCGTATCCCGGCCTTCCTGGCAAACATCGGCCCCGCTGAGACCTCGAGGGCATGATTCGCTCCATCCAGGATCGCGTTGACCTGAAACAGTTCTGCCTTCATTCCGCTCTGTTCCATCGAGGCAGAGAGATGGATCGGAACCTGGTTCCGGTCAACTGCGTAAGTCACGGAGAACTCACGCAATTTTGAATAATCCTTCTTCGCCGCATTGGTCAGATACTGCTGCGTGATCTGCCACAGGCTTCCTTCCGGGAGCAGGCCAAATGTTTTTTTCCCGATCGTAAGCCGGAGCACGTGCTCCGCAAACGGGCTCTTCATAACCTTCTGAAGCAGTTCGTCCTCAGACAACAGCCTGAGCGCCTCCGGGATCATCTCCTGCAATGCGCTGCTCCCGATGGACAAGGTCGTCGTATTCCCCTCCTCGGAAAGGCTTCCCGCCGTAACAGTGGTAAAGCCCTTCTCCACGCGGAAATACCCTCCAAGAGCTTCCGTATACTTCTTCACCTCCCGCTCCAGTTCCTCCAGGGAAATGGTCCGGATCAGGTCATTGAGTTCCGTCAGGAGGGTCGTATAATCCGCGATCATCTCCGGGGTGACCTTCCGCCCCGTAATCGTCTGCGCATCCGCGGAAAAGTCCCCGATCGGGAACGCAACTACAGTCTCCTTTAATTCCGGGCAGACAAAATAAAGAATATTTTCCGCACGGTCGAAGGCGGCAAGCAGATGATAAAGCTTCGTATCATTGAACAAAAGCGTCGCTTCCAGGTCGGCCCCATTGGTCTCATTCGCGGTTCCCTGAAGCAGGAGATCCGCATGTTGGATCCAGGACATATCATCCTCGGAGCGGTAATGCTCCGCAATCGCATCCCGCATCCTGTCCAGGGCATTTACATGCACATTTCCCTCAAAATCAGGCACCGTAATGCCATCGACTGCTTCCCGGACTTGCTTGAAAAACGAGCTGAGGATCTCGCCAGGGTCAATCGTCCGTTCTTCCGAAACTGCATTTTCGGCGGCATCCCCGACAACCTCCTCGCAAAAAACTGCCTGGGACAAAATAAGCACAGAAAGAATCCACACAGACACAACACACAGGATATGCCGGATTTTCCTCATATAATTTCCTCCATCATTTCACGTCAAGTGATAAGATACTATATCAAAAACATCCCTTTCACGCAATCTGAGAATATGATAAAGTGTTAGGTGCTGCAGTCAAAGACGTCAGAACACTGACGTTTACGGATTGTCTGTAGTTCAGAGAAGACGCATACGGTTCGAAACATACGTTCGTTTCAGCCGAGGAGATTGCATCTGTAAGGAGTTGTTCAGAGATAGACGATGTAAATCATCGTTGATCGGGAAGAAGGGCACATGGATGGAATCATGTGTCTGCAGAAAATGGTTTTATTCAGAAAAGAGTTACAACAGGAAATATGAAGATCAGAATTCAGGGAATCAGGAAGAGTTACCGTTCCGCGCAGATCTTGCGCGGTGTAAGCATGGAAGCGGACGAAGGGTCGATGACCTGCATCCTCGGAAAAAACGGATGCGGCAAATCTACGCTTCTGTCTATCCTGGCCGGAGTGGTCCGGCCAGATTCAGGTTCTTTCCAATTTGAACCGAACAATGGAGGTTCCATCGATCTGTTCCGAAGACGCCAGGATGCCTCCCGGCTGATCGGCTATGTCCCCCAGTCCACCCCCCTTCTGGAGGAACTGACCGCGTTGGACAATCTCCGCCTCTGGTATACCGGCGGGAGAAAGCTGCTGCGGCAGGAGCTGGAGGAAGGTGTGCTCAAGGACCTGGATATTGATCAGTTCCTGCATAAAAATGTACGTACCCTGTCCGGGGGAATGAAGAAGCGTCTTTCCATCGGCTGCGCACTCGCCCACCATCCACGGATTCTCCTGCTGGATGAACCCGGCGCAGCCCTGGATCTGCTCGCCAAAGAACAAATTGTCACCTGGCTCAAGCTGTTCTGCAAAAAAGGCGGAATTGTTCTGCTGGCTTCCCACGAACTTGGCGAGATCGAAAACTGCAACAGGGCATATGTCCTGAAGGACGGAAACGCAACGGTGATAGACCATAAAGTCGGCGGGGCACGCCTCTCCGCGCTTCTGTAAAGAGCTGTCAGAAAACCTCTCTGCCGATCAAGGTCAATAAGGGAATCAGAAAATCAATAAGGAAATCAGAAAAATCAATGAACCGTTTCATCATCTATACAAGGCTCCGGCTTAAGGCAGTGCTGAAGATCTTTCCGTCCATGTGCGCCATGACGCTTCTCCTTTGTCTTTCCCTCGGAGGCATACTCTATCTGCAGTCTGCAAGATCCCTCCATCTGGCCGAAGGGGATGAGGATGCTACCGTGCCCATCGGAATCGCCGGGGTCAGCGATTCAGGCACCTTCAGCGCCGCATTCCCGGCGCTGCTCCAGCTCGATTCTTCCCGTTCAGAGGTCAGCTTCCATCTGTACGATACAAAGCAGGAAGCCGTAAATGCAATCCGCAAGGGTGAGGTCCTTGCCGCGATCGTGATTCCGGATGGCGTAATCAGCACGCTGCTTGCCGGCGGGCTGGATCAAATGATCCTTGTGGTCCCGGCTTCCACTGCCGGGCTTGAAACGCTGGTCCTGCGCGAACTTTCAAAAGCCGTATCGGTCATTCTCGGCTCCATGAACAGCGCAAGCAACGTTCTTTCCGATTATTATGTCGCCTCCGGTACCTCAGACCCGGAAGTGATCGCAAACGCTCAGACAGACCTCCTCCTCATGAGCATGCAGGACATGCTCCACCGCAAGCACATGTTCCAGGTACGGTATGTCAAATCCGGAAGCCAGCTCTCCGTGGAAAGCTTCTACCTGGTATCCATGGTGCTTCTCCTGATCCTCCTGACCGGGGTTATGTGTGCGGGCAGCTTCATCCGCTCAGACTACTCCCTTGCGCAGCTTTTAAATCTGCGCCGCCTGGGTTCCTTCCGGCAGGTGCTTGCGGAATACATCAGCCTGATCGCACTGCTTTCCTGCCTCGGCGTGCTCTTTTTCCCGCTGATCGGCGCCGTCCTCGGCAGGATGCCAATCACATTTTCCGCATTCGGGCTGACACCGGAAAGCTTCCTGAATGGATTCCTTCTGTTCTGCCTGAAAGCATTTCCCGTGATCCTGCTTGCCGCAGCCATAGACCTGTTCCTATATGAACTGTCTAAAGCATTAATCACCGGAGTTCTCCTGCAATTTCTGGTCATGATTGTCCTGGCCTACCTCTCCGGGGTCTTCTATACCGTGCAGAGCATGCCCGGAACACTAAAAGCAATTCAGCCGTTCCTTCCCACCGGCCAGGCACTTTTATACCTGCAGGCAACCGCGCGGGGGAAAACCTCTGTCTGGATGAGCCTGCTGTTGACCCTGGCCTGGGCGGCTCTGTTTCTGATTGGCTCATTCCTGCTCAGGAAAAGCAATGTGTCCGGAAAGCGAGGCGGAAGATGAATCAGCCAAGACAGATTTTTCTCTGGATGTACCTTCTTAACAAACGGATCCTGAAGCAGGCTCTCTTTCTGATCCTGATTGCCCTGGTGCCAATCCTGGTATTCGGAGTCGGCCAGCTCTCCCGGGAATCCTCCAGCCTGGTCACTGCTGCCGTAGCACCGCGCTCAGCGGATGACGAAGCCTCACAGCAGCTGATCCGCTCCCTGGTAGACGGGAGCACCTCTGCCGTGCGGTATATTGCCTGCAAGGATGAAGAAGAGCTCCTGCATGCAGTCACCACCGGCCAGGCCCGGATCGGTTTTTTGCTTCCGCCTGACCTGAATGCACTCTTCCAGGCCTATGGTTCCCAGAAAACAAAGAATCTTTCTGCCGGCGCGCTTGTGCTGCTTGGCTCCCTTCTGGGGTCTGACAACGCTTCCCAGGAGATGAAGGAGCATGCCATCCAGTGCTTTGCCGCGACAAACGATGTCGTCTCCAAGCTGACCCGGGAACAGCTTTTCGGGAAAATGTACCCGTCCCTGGAGAAGGCAGTCCTGAAGACATGGCTGAAGATCCATCCGGAAGTCGGCTCCATGGACAATGCCCAGCGAGAACAGTTTGTGGACGAGACCATCGCAGCCTATGAGACGGACTACGATTTCTTTGATCTGGAATACCTGGACGGAACCCCGGTAAAAGAAGATGAGATTGACCGTTATATTGCATCACCGATGCGCGGGCTGCTCGCCGTTTTGCTGACACTGACCGGGTTTGCGGCAATCCTGTACCTGGCTCAGGACTGCCAGGAAGGGCGTTTTGTCTGGATCCCGGCGCACCTGCACCCAATCTTTCATTATCTGTACCTGTTAATCCCGCTGATCGATGTGGCTCTCGCCGTCTTTGTGGCGCTGTTTCTCGGAGGAAGCTTTACCAGGATCTCGGTTGAGCTCCCTGCCCTGCTGCTTCTCGTGCTCCAGGTTGCCGGATTCTCCAACCTCCTCCGGATCCTGCTGCGCAGAAAAGACTTTATGGCATCTTCGATCCCGATTTTGATCTGCGCCTGCCTGTTCCTGACTCCGGTCTTCGTAGACCTGTCCATCCTGGAGCCGCTCCAGATGCTCCTGCCGCCCTACCTGTACCTGAAAACAATTCACGGCAACCTGCCGATCTGGTACATGGCGATCTATGCCGCGATTACCGGAATCTGCTCCATGCTTATAGACAGAACCTGAAAAAAAGAGCGCCCCGGGCGCTCTTTTTTTCAATCTATGATTCCGCTCCGACCTTAGGAGCTGTTACAAAATAACTTGTACATCTCTCCTGTTTTTTTTCGGCTCCAATTCCACAGATCAAGGTTCGGTTGCATAACTTAATTCTTTTTCGAATTCCCAAAGATCCGCAGCAAATCCAGGAACAGGTTTATGATATCCAGATAGATATCAATGGCACAGTCAACCGCATTGTCTACCGTACGGGGAAACTGCTGCGAACGGTACACGTCATACCCGATATACAGGGAAAACAGCCCCGCTGACAGGACCGTCATAGCCAGATGAACCCCCGGCAGGAAGATCGATACAAGAAAGCCAACCAGAACACCGACCAGGCCAAAGAAAAGAATCGATCCGATCCTGGCAAAAAACTGCGGGAACAAAATACCGGCCGCAACCATAATCACGGTCACGCCAGCTGTCGTGATGATCGCATGCGACACGACCGACGGATCAAAGCCCCCCATCAGAACCGCAACCGCAACCGCAATTCCCATCGGGACAACCACCATATTATAACCGATAAAGCTGATCAGCGCATTGCTGGACTTTTGTGCCAGCATGATGCCCCCGGCCGCACACACAAAGTAGATGACAAAAAACATGATCGGATTCATCTTTGTGAACACGAAATTCACCACAGATTCCCGGCACAAAAGCACATTGATCAAAAGCCCGTACATCACCACGCCGGTCAAAATCGTATTGTAAGCTCTCAATGAGATAATACTGTCCGGAGCCACAAAGGCTTTCAAACGCCTTGCCCTGACTTCCTGGGATAAACTGTTCATCTTCATATGAAAATACCTCCTGACTAAAATGCCGTCTGATATTCGTATGCTGTCTGGCGAAAACGCCGTCTGATATTCGTATGCTGTCTGACGAAAACGCCGTCTGATATTCGCCGCCCTCCTGTTAGAATAATACGATATAATTATACTTAAGACATACTGATTCTGCAAGATACAGGCACCGATGAAAGCTGCAGCAGAATTTCAAAGCAGGAACTTTGCAAAGTCTCCATAAATGATCCCAAAATCTTCTTATAGACCGCTTTCCTCCATTTCCAAGGCTGCCATCTCCTGTTATAATATGGGAAATGCATCCTGCGCCCGGGCAAGGAATCAGGCTTTCGCCGTACAGCCGTTGCGCCGGATCGTTGCAGCATCCATGCAAGGGGAGGAACACTTGGAAGGGAGCATAACAGATAAGGGGGAAAACACTATGAATGAAACACACGCGATCAGACGATTCATCCTGCGGGTTCTGGCTTGCCTGGTTCTTACTGCGGCAATGCTGGCTGCAGTTCCCGGAAAATCGCCATGGATCAATACCGTATCCGCTGCGCCGATGACAGGCTGGGTCAGGCAGAATAACCAGATCTACTACTATGATGGTGCCGGGGCGATGGCACTCGGATTAAAAGTCATCAACGGCAGGAACTTTTATTTCAGCACCGATGCCGCCAGCCGCGGCGTCCTGCGGACGGGCCTTGTGAATATCGGCGGAACCGAATACTATTTCAAGAAAAACGGAAAGGCAGGCGTAATCGGCCGCGGCGTGAACGGATGGGTGAATATCAAACCCCGCGGCTACTGCTACTGCATCAACGGTGTGATCCAGAAGCAAAACGTCATCGATGACTATTATCTGAATCCTGATGGATCCATGACATCGGCATCCAGGAAGATGTATAAGCTGGTCAAAAAGACGGTGAACCAGCTGACCACAAATGCCATGAACCAGGAGCAGAAGCTTCGTGCCTGCTATGAGTACCTGTGCAGTGATACATTTACCTACATCACCAAGCGTCCTTTCTCATACGCGCCAACCTGGAGACTGGTCTACGGCTATGAGATGCTGACCACCCATTCCGGTGTCTGTTATAATTTCTCGGCTTCCCTTGCCTATATGGCCAGGTATATCGGATACCGTGACGTAAAAGCAATTGCAGGAGAGCTTCTCTATCTCGATGGCCATTGGGACCTTCACTCATGGACGAAAATCATGATTGGCGGCACCTGGTATGTCTTCGACTCCTCGATGGAGCACGGCGGCATGGGCGATTTCTGGAAAAAGACCTACGCCGGAACCGGCCGGAAATACAGAGAATGGGATCATCTGTGAGAATCCGTCTATGCCCGGTAACTATGCAGCCGAACCTTGACCTGTGGACCCGGAGAAAAAGACAATCAAGATCATACGTCATTCCTGAACAGATCCTGACAATTATGACTGGCCTCGGAATCCGGCTCACGGATACATCCAGACTGAAAAATGAAACCTGTGCAGATCGCTGCACAGGTTCTTTCTTTGACCGAAATATGAATGAAATGAATCGCAGACTTAGGATCTGTTACAAAATAACTTGTACATCTTGCTTGTCTTTTCATCCGATA
>CAMORF010000084.1 GCA_946623485.1 uncultured Clostridia bacterium | reverse complement strand
TTATCTCTATGAGCAGTCAATTATCTCTGTGAGCAGCCAATTATCTCTATGAGCAGTCAATTATCTCTGTGAGCAGCCAATCATCTCTGTAATCGGCCACTTTTCTATGTAATCAGCCACTTTTCTATGTGAACGCCCAATTATCTCTGCGGGCAGCCAGTTTTCTATGCGAGCAGCCAAACCGCATGTTCCCGGCTTATTGTTGGGAAGGGGAGAGATGGCACATGCTTGGCCACCCAATCCCTTTCCGTGGAATGATCTTCAGGTAATCCTTCGCGGTTTCGCAAGCATCCTCCAGAAGACTGCATAGCTGCAGAATCCCATGATATCCCCAAAGACCTCCGCCCTCGATGAGATTCACAAACCAGGGGGTCTGGCAGTACCACGCGGCTTTCTGTCCAAAGGCGACCACCTTGACTGCATCCGGAAAAAGCTCAATGCCCCGTCCGTAACGCTGCATGCCGGGCAGGATGGTTGAGACCAGCAAAAGGTCCGGATCATGCTCCTGAAGCCATTGGAACGCTTCCCGCTCTTCCTCCAGGATCTGATCCAGAAACACGCACCTTACCCGGATCCCATGGAGCAGCAAAAGCCTCGCAATCCCAAGGGGACGGGAATGTGCCGTATAATCGATCGCTACCTCACACCCATCCAGGCATTCTGCAAGATGGCGCAGCGCTTCCTCGCACTGCTGCTCTTTTTCAAGGAACCACTCCTCAGGGGGAAGAGCTGCCCCGCATGTGACCATCAATTCATTTATCTGCGCCCGTATCTCCTCAAAGGACACCGCCGCGCTCAGATACAGGAAATGTGCTCCTGTTCGTCCGGACATCTCCTGCAGTGCATCATATGCGTTGGGATACGTACAGACATTGACAGATGCGTCGCCCAGCGACATAAAATCCTGAAATGTCTCACAATCGGAAAGCTGCCTTACCGTGAACCCCTGCGAAGACAAAAGCTGCAGCAGTTCACATTCCCCGGGAAACCTGACATCACTCCCCAGGACATTGACACGTTTATGATCTGTTTTTCCCGGCTCTATGATGCCAAACGCAGCCTTTCTCAGCTTCATGTCCGGCGACGGGCCCTCCTTCTGCCGGACACAGTCCATATAGGCCTTCACAAACCGGATTTCCGGCCATCTTTGCTCCAATGTGCGGAAGATATAATCCTCATCGCTTCCTGCAAAGATATGGAGGCATACCAGAAACACGAACACCACCGGCGGCCTGGAAGGCAGGCGGGTGATCACCTCAGAAACCCCCTCAATCGTAATCGTCTCCAGATTGTCCGTCTGAAGATCCCGCTCGGTAATGGTGACACTGGAAAACCGGTCGCTGCAGCCCATCTCCGCAGCTGTCATCACAACACCGCGCAGGCAGTTGTCTGCGCAGACATAGATGCTGTGAGATTGCGGAACCGCCATACCGATATGCACAATATTCCAGGTGCCGTGAGCCGGCGCATTATACTCCAGACGGCGCGGGAACGGCAAAGGAAAAGACGCATCCACGATCCGGATCCGTTCCCGGCTTCCCTCTTCAGGTGATGTAATCCGTTCAAGCATATATATGATCCCTCCTCTGTCATCGGGAACAGCCTTCGGCTCCTTCCTGCGAACCTGCCGGAAACGATGTCCGGCTCCCGCCCTGTCCTGCTGAAAATAGTATCCGGCTCCTGCCGGAAGCAGCATCCGTTGTCTGACACTGCTCTATCAGTCAGATTCCACCGCATCCACCGTGATCACATCAGAATAGGTCGTCCGGCTGCTTACTCCCTTGAGTTTCCCGATCTTCCCGGACAGGGCAGAGATCATATCCTGCGGCGCATCAACCGCAACACTGATGATATTAATGTTCCGCTCCCGATAGGGAATCCCCATTCTGCCAATGATATATTCCGATGCCTCATGCAGGTATTCATTCAGTTTCCCGGTCTGGGTAATATCTGAAACAATGATGGACAGAAGCGCCACTCTTTTTTTCATTTCCTCTCAGGAACTGCCACTACGATAATAAGGATCTGTGACAAATCCTTCCCTCCTTTCATCAGGGATATATGATTAAGCGTCAGGGAAATGGCTTGTTATCACGCCAGCAACGTCAGCAGATGCGCGGCAGCAGCTCATTCCCCGGCTGCGGCAGGTATGTCTGGGTTCCGATCGCGGTACGCATCACAACCCGGCCTTTTTCCGCTTCCGTGATTTTCCCGATTACTGCCGCATTCTGCGTGTGCGCCTGCCCCCGGAGGATCTCCAGGACCTTCTGCGTCTTTTCCTGAGGGACGATCATCACGAGGGTTCCTTCACAGGCAAGATACATAGGATCCAGGCCCAGCATACCTGTCACACCGCTTACAGCAGGCGCCACAGGAATCGATTCCACATCCAGCAGAACCCCGGTTCCACTCTCCCCTGCAATCTCATACAGCACAGTCCCGACACCGCCCCTTGTGGCGTCACGGATCACATGAACCTCCGGCACCTGCTCCAGGACTGCCCTGACACTACCCCAAAGAGGCGCGCAGTCACTGCTCACTTCCGCCTCAATGCCGTATTCATCCCGCTCCAGGAGGATGCAGCAGCCATGCCGGCCGATGTCACCCGTGACAAGCACACTGTCCCCGGGACGCGCAAAGCTCCCGGAGGTATTGGCCTGATCCAGGATTCTTCCAACGCCTGTCGTCGTGATGAATACGCCGTCCACCTGTCCCTTGCCTGCCACTTTGGTATCCCCGGCAACGATCTTCACTCCGGCTTCCCGGGCGGTCTTCTCCATGGAAGCGGCGATTTCCTCAAGCTGATCCAGGGGAAAGCCTTCTTCGATGACAAACGCGCAGGTCATATAAAGCGGCTGTGCCCCCATGCACGCCAGGTCGTTCACCGTTCCGCAGATCGATAGCTTACCGATGTTTCCGCCCCTGAAAAAACGGGGGGATACGATAAATCCATCCGTTGTCATCGCAATCCTTCCTTCGGGAGACGGAAGCACTGCTGCGTCATCAGCAGTGAAATATGGATTGGAGAAATGTGCCTTGAAAACCTGCTCGATCAGCTCGGAGGTTTGTTTTCCTCCCGCGCCATGTGCAAGCGTTACTGTTTTTCCCTTCAGGTTCATGCCTGCTCCTTTCTGCTGTCATAAAGATAAAATGCGGAACATGCGCCTTCTGAAGAAACCATGCATGCCCCGACGGGATGCTCAGGAGTGCAGCGCCTTCCAAACAGCGGACAGTCCCTCGGCGTACAAGCGCCCTGCAGTACCTCTCCGCAGCGGCAGCCCTTTGCTTCCCTGCCTTCGATCTTCGGCAGATGATATTTCTTCCGGGCATCATACGCTTCATATGCATCCCGCAGATCCATCCCGGAATCCTTCATCGTGCCGATGCCACGCCACATAGAATCACATGGCTCCATATATTTTTCTACCAGCGCTCTCGCCTGCGGACTTCCTTCCTCGGTCACGACCCTCGGATAACAATTCACCAGAAACGGTTTTCCTTCCTGGGTCTTCTGCACGATGACCGCAAGAGCCGTGAGCAGTTCCTGGGGAGTAAACCCGGCAACCACCCCGCTCATTCCCAGATCCAGCATCTGCCTGCAATCCGCAAGGCCCTGAATCGCGCAGACATGTCCCGGATACAGATAAGCATCTGTCGCATCCATCATGGCACGGTATGCCGCAGGCATGGTCTTATTGGCGCAAAGAAGGCTGAAATTGGAGATTCCGTCAGCAATCGCCTGCTCCAGCGCAATGCAGGAAGATGGCGTGGTCGTTTCAAATCCCACCGAGAGGAATACAGTCTCTTCTTCCGGATGCGTACGCGCATAGACTTCCGCGTCCTGTGGGGAATAGACAACCCGGACCTTGGCGCCTTCTCCCCTTGCAGTCTGCAGGCTCATGTCAGATCCCGGTACCCGGACCAGGTCACCAAAGGTCAGGATGGTGCAGCCCTTCTCCAGCGCAAGCATCACCGCCTCATCAATATAAGAGACCGGCGTGACGCATACAGGGCATCCGGGACCTGAGATTAAGGTAATCTCTTCGGAAAGAAGGCTGCGGATTCCCTGCCGGAATATCTCATGCGTATGTGTCCCGCAGACCTCCATAATGCGGATCCTTGGGCCATGATAAGTCGATATGATCTCCCGCGCCTTTTCGATGGCGCTTTTGCCGTTCAAACCTCCGGATTGTGTCATGCCAGAAACTCCTCCATCAGGTCGTCTGCCTGCTTTGTATCATCCTCCGTAATCTTCGCAATCGCCGCACCCGCATGTACCATGACATAGTCTCCCGGCTCCAGATCCGGAACCAGCATCGCTGACACATTCCTGCGGGCGCCCGATGCATCCACAAGCGCGGAGCCTTCACTTACCCTGACAACCCTTGCCGATAACCCTACACACATTTCAACTCTCCTTTATCAATAAACTATCAATAAACTGACTCTGTACTATGCCAACACTATGATTGTCTGATCGATTCCTTGCTTCACAACTCCCACACTTTACATTATGAAATCAGTCAGCCTGCATATATTCTCGCTTTTTACCCCGCTTGATGATTTCCTGTGCAGCCAATGCCTGTCCCAGGCTGATCCCGCCATCATTGGGCGGAATCAGGTGATGGGTATACACTTTCATTCCCCCTTCTTCCAGATTCCTGGACGTTTCTCTGAGAAGCAGCGTATTCTGGTACACCCCGCCAGAAAGCACGGCCCTCTTCAGACCGGTTCTCTTTGACTCCGTCAGGATGGCTGCCGCAATCATGCCGGCCAGACATTCATGAAACCAGGCCGCCAACGCGAAGACATCCCTTCCGGCAAGCCGCCCTTCAAGAATCCTGCTGACAAGCAGATCCGTGGGAAGCGTCAGGAATACACCTTCCGGCCGGAACATTTCTTCTGCATCATATGGATCCAGGCCTGCATCCCTCGCCGCGTTCTTTCCCCGGTACCGCTGTGCGGCAAACATCAAGGAGGTAGAAGCCTCCCCCTCAAAGGTTGACTCCCTGCAGATTCCAAGGATCGCGCTGACTGCATCAAACAGCCTTCCGGCACTGGTAGAAAGTGTCGTATTCAGTCCTTTCTCCGACATCCTGCCGATGGTTCTGATCTGCTGTGCTTCACATAACTGCAGGCACCCTGCAATCTCCGCTTCCCTCGCTTCGTCCTTGACCATGGAATGAATCATGGAAGCCGCGATGCGCCATCCCTGCCGGGAAGCAAGGTCTCCGCCCACCATCCGGAAGGGCCGGATGCTTCCGAAACGTTCAAAGCTTCCCCTGTCCGCCCGCATCAACTCGCCGCCCCAGATGGTTTTGTCCGTCCCCCATCCGGTTCCGTCAAAAGAAGCACCGAGAACCTCCCCATCGAGATCATTTTCCGCCATGCAGGACACAATATGGGCAAAATGATGCTGGACCTGGATCAGGGGGATCTTTCGCTCTTTTGCAATCTCCGAAGAAAGCTGTGTGGAATGATAAGCAGGGTGCAGGTCGCACACAACCGCATCTGGCTTTCGCTCCAACAGCGCCTCCATCCGCAGGATTGATTCCTCCAGCGCCCGTACAGACCTTGGATCCGCCAGATCCCCTACGTAGGCAGAAGGATAGAACATGGACCCGATCCCGATGCAGAAGGTATTCTTCAGCTCACCGCCTGCTGCCAGGACACACCCCGCATACTCCCCGCCCGTCAGAACCGGAAGCGGGGCATATCCCCTGGACCTGCGCACCATGATCTCCCTGCCATCCGCAAAATCCATCACCGAATCATCACAGCGGATCCGGATCTTCCTGTCATGGGACAGGATCGCATCCGCAAATGCGCCCAGCTCCTCCATGGCCTCCGCATCATCCCTGCAGATCGGCGCGCCGGATACATTTCCACTCGTCATCACCAGACAATCCGGCATCCGGATCCCATCCGGGTAATCAAACAGCAGCATCTGGACAGGCGCATACGGGAGCATGACACCGACCTTCGGATTGCCCGGCGCGACCGCTTCACAAAGCCCGGATTCCTCCTTCTTCTCAAGGAGAAGGATCGGCTTCTGATAACCGGTGAGGATCCGCCTCTTTGCTTCGTCCAAAACACATGCACGATCAACGGCCGCCTCATCGCGCATCATCACCGCAAATGGCTTGACCGGACGCTGCTTCCTCCGGCGCAGCTTCATCACTGCTTCCTGGGAAGTCGCGTCACAGCAAAGATGGAATCCTCCGATCCCCTTCACCGCAAGAATCTTCCCTTCGGACAGAAGACGGCGTGCTTCGCGGATCGCATCAGCCCCGCGTTCCTTCCTGCCTGCAAGGTAAACCTGCGGGCCGCAGTCATTACAGCACACCGGCTGGGCGTCGTACCTGCGGGAAACCGGATCCTCATACTCCTGTGCACACGAAGGGCACATGGGAAACTCTTTCATGCTCGTCCTTGCCCGGTCATACGGCAGCTCATCCAGAATTGTCAGCCGGGGGCCGCACTGAGTACAGTTAATGAACGGATGGAGGTATCTGCGGTTCGAAGGATCATAAAGCTCCTTCCTGCATTCAGGGCAGATTGCGATATCAGGGGAAATGAAGATCTCTCCCTTTTCCTTTTCGCTCTCGATGATCTCAAAACCCGGAAGCTCATATGGTACATCCGCATCCTTGACATCGATCTTCAGAATTACGGAACGCTCCGGCGGATCATCCCTGAGTACCTGCAGGAAACGCTCCAGCCTGTCCTCACTGCCCCTTGCAATCACCTCTACATAAGATCCGCGGTTGCAGACAGAGCCGCTGATCCCCAGCTCCATCGCTGCCCGGCTGACAAAGGGACGGAATCCCACGCCCTGCACAATTCCATACAGCCTGATCCGTTTTGTCTGCATCAGTATCCGCAACCTCCCTTATATCAGTTTCCGCATCTTGCTTTATAGCAGTTTTCATACCGGTTCGGTTCCCGCATCTTTCCTTATATCAGTTTCCATACCGGTTCGGTTCCCGCATCTTTCCTTATATCAGTTTCCATACCGGTTCGGTTTCCGCATCCCTTCTATCAGTTCCTGCATTCCACCTGTTTTGTGCATGTCACCTTCTGTTATATCTACAGTCATCCGATTGCCATCCGCCTGTGGTCAATCGCTGCCTGCCCGGAGACGGCAAAATGAAATGCATCGATCCATCTTCCGTGATAGCCTTTGGCCATCGGCCTGAGAGCCGGATCCGCGATGATCAGGTCATACCCTCCGTCCCTTACCAGCACAGTAAAATCATCCTCTTCCAAAAGCCGGATATCCCCGTCCTCAGAAAGATCCGTCCTTTTCATAAACCAGGTTGCAGTGTTGATGGTACCGGATGTCCCAGACTCCCGGAGCATCCGGCGGATTGCATTGGCAAGCACCTGCTGGTGTACCACAAGAATCCGCGCGTCCGGGCGCAGCAGGCTCAATGCCTCCCGGGGATCTTCCTCCAGAAGGATCCCCGGATCCGCAGGGAACGTCACAACATAAGGAGTTCCGAATGCCTGCTCCAGATATTTTGCAGCCGCGATTCCTGCCGGGGATACCACGTAGTTTTGTTCTGCCTGGCGCATCCGGAAAAATGCATCTGTCCCGTCTTCTATGCCGGGCATCAGAACATCATCATATCCCTGCGCCAGCAATGCCTCCCGGATGGCGTCCATCCACTGTGGGTCAAACAGATCCAGCGGGGTCAGACCAAGGACGCCGCAGATTCTGCCCCCCGGCTTATGCAGACTGCCGCACGAAGCATTATCGTCAGTCTCCGGTTTCGCAGCAGCATTGCCTGCTCCCGCTTTCGCTGCAGCATTGCCTGCTTTCACTTCCGAAACAGCATTGTCTGCTTTCGAAACAGCATTGCCTGCTTCCGTTTTCGCAGCAGCATTGCCAGTTCCCGCTTCCGAAACAGCATTGCCCTTTCCTGCCTCCAGCGACGGCAACGTCTTTACCAGCGCAAGCAAAGCATCTTCAATTCCCTGGTCGTACAGATGCATGCCATCTGTTTCAATGGCTATGCAGGGAAGACCGGTGGCGCGCTGCGCCATCCGGGCAACGGCCGAAAGATCCGTACCGATCACGGCCGGCACCGGTGTCCCGACCAGGGCAATAAAGGCAGCATTGACCTCCCCCGCAGCTTCCACAAGCTTGGAAACCAGTGCCTCATCCCTTCCCAGAATTGCATCCATGTCCCTGAGTCCTGCACTGAACACAGCGCCTACACGGGAATCCTTCCCATAATCCGGCTGCCATCGGGGTTCATCAAATCCGCAGATATTGCCGGCACAGCCTCCGGCATCCACGATCACAACCATCCCTCCCAGCGCATAGCACATGGAGACAGCGCCGGACTGATCCGGCGCAAAAGGTGTCAGATATTTCCGCAATCCCTTCATAAATATACCCCTTGCTTTCTGCTTATCCAGGATCATTATGATCCGGCTGCCAAAAGATACTTACGGATTATTCCGGGCTTCTCGCCTCCCAGGCCCCTCTGTCATTCTGCACTCTCATAATCCTGTTAAATGCATATTAACCCGTAATCTGTTGTAATCTGTTGAATCATTAATCTGATCAGATGCCCCCTATA
>CAMORF010000083.1 GCA_946623485.1 uncultured Clostridia bacterium | reverse complement strand
CGGGTTCACGCTGGTGCCGGTGAAATAGATCCCGAACAGGTGAACCAATGTCAGGGATCCGCCGATCACGAGTCCGGCCACGTGGCTGTTCTCGATCTTGGATGTTGCGCCCAGCACAGCAAGTACGAAAATGCAGGTCAGGATAATCTCGACAATGAGTGACTTCATAACGCTGCCGTCATATAGCCCATTGCAGCCAAGTCCAAGTTCCGTTCCGATCAGGGAACGTAAAACTGCGGCTCCACAGATCGCGCCCAGAAACTGAGCTGCGATATAGCCGATAAAGTCCGTCACTTCCATCCCGCCGTTCAAAAGAACGCCGAGCGAAACCGCCGGATTGATGTGGCAGCCAGATACGTTTCCGATCGAGTACGCCATTGCGACGATGACCAGACCAAATGCAAGTGCAGTCAGGATATAAGATCCGTTCGCCTCCCCATTGCATCCTGTCACCGCAGCGACTCCGCACGCGACCAAAACCAGTACAAAGGTGCCGATAAACTCGGCAAGATATTTCCTCACCCCTTCCGTCATTTATTTACCTCCCTTTAAGAAACTGATTTGTGAAACAGTTACTTTTGTCTTAAAGCTGCCCTGTTCCTGAATACAGCACCGGATCCGGAATCATATCACCTTTTTATCACCCAAAACCCTTTGCACATTGGAACGCACAACTGTGTATGGGAACTACATGAACCACATTAAAATCATGAATAGAAACATACATCAATTATACGTCCAACACATTCCGCTCCGAGCCTTCCTCTTCACAGGAACAGTGTTAAGACGTATACTATTTTACACGGATTGGAGGCTTTTGGGAATAGGAAGATGAAAGATCACGAAAAAAATATTTGGAAGTCCGCGCTGTTTTCAGCGTCCGGGAAGTCCGAAGCGTTCAAGAAGCCCGGACCGTTTGAACAATCTACGCAGGCGGAGGAACCGGATCAGCTGAATATGTTGGATATGTTGGATATGTTGGACAAGCCGGATAGACCAGACGAGCCTGAGAAGCTTGAGGTTACTGAGGAGCTTGAGAAGAAACAGATCCGCAGGATCGTCGCAGCCCGGCGGCAGGAATATGCCGCGCATTGCCCGGACGATCTTGCGCGTATGAGCGCCCGGATCGTTTCCCGCGTTCTTGCGCTGGATCTCTTCCGGAGCGCAGAGGCCGTCTTTCTCTATATGGATCTTCCCGGAGAGGTACAGACACGTGCCCTGATCGAGCACTGCCTGAAAGCGGGAAAAAAAACAGCGCTTCCCCGTGTAGAGGGAAAGCGCATGCGGTTTTATGGGATCCGCTCCCTTGACCATGTTTGCATCCGGTCCGAGAACAGCACGTCTTTGAATGCCGCGTCTTCTCCTGCGAAGCCCCGCTTTCAGATCCCGGAGCCGGATCCCGCATTCTGCCCTTGCATGGATGAGGAAGAGCATGCGCTCATCATTATGCCCGGCGTCGCTTTTGACCGCTCCCTGAACCGGATCGGTTACGGCGGAGGTTATTACGACCGCTACCTGCAGCTTCATCCCGCACACCCTGCCGCAGCCATCGCTTTTCACTTCCAGCTTTTCCGCCATGTGCCGCATGAAGACACGGATATCCGCCCCCAGGTCCTGATTACGGACCAGACATGTATCTGCGCAGGCAGCGCTGTCTCACGATCTTAAGCAAGATATCCCGTACATCTTGAATGTCTTTTCAACCTGCTTCCCGGCTGTCTTTTCATCATCTTGTATCTTAACTGTCTTTTCATCCTGCAGGCGCAGGCCGTGGACCGCAGCATACGAATAAAGAACATTCAGAAGATCCCCAGGATCTCATCCCTGTCGGCTTCCGTAAGCTTGCCCGGCTTCCATGCCAGACCCAGTGCGTCACCGTCATAGCGTGGAATCAGGTGCATGTGGAAATGGAATACCGTCTGCCCTGAACTCACCCCGTTGTTCTGAAGTACATTCAAGCCAGTCGCATGCAGACCTTCAAGCAGCTTTGCGCCGATCTTCTTTGCCACCCCGGCGGCACGCCCGAGGACATCCTCCGGAATCTCAAACAGGTTTGCGTAATGCTCCTTCGGCAGAATCAGGGAGTGCCCCTTCGATGCCGGATTCAGGTCAAGAATCACCCGGAATTCTTCATCCTCATAGAGTGTAGCCGACGGAATCTCTCCGCCCGCGATTTTGCAGAAAATGCAATTACAGTCTTTCATATCGTTCCTCCTGTCAAAATGTAAAATCATTGTAACTACATCGTTATGCACAGATGGCAGCTGCACTATCTTTCCCTCTGGCGGTACAGCGCGATGCTAAGCACGAAGCCTGCCGCCATCCCGCCCATGTGCGCGCTTTGATCCACACCCCGGTCCACGATGCCCTGCATAATCATCAGCACGACCATCATCCCGAGCCTGCGCATGCCGTCCCTTCCAAAATTCTTCCGGTTCCGGATTACGATGTAGAAAAATGCGCCCGCCACGGCAAAGATTGCGCCGGATGCGCCTGCCGCAACCTTGTATCTCCCGGACGCAACACTCATAGCCATCGAAAGCACATTTCCCCCAAGCCCTCCGGCCAGGTAGATCACCAAATAGCGTACCGGCCCGACAATCGTCTCCAGGATATCCCCCAGGAAAAAGAGGCTGAACATATTGTAGGCCAGGTGTTCAAAACCAAAATGCAGGAACATCGCGCTGAACAGGCGCCAGTACTGCCCCTCCTGGATGTACGGCGTATACATCGCGCCATGCCGGACCATAAAGTCCGCGCTGGTCGTGTCCCCGAGAATCTCAAGCACCGCGAATATGGCAATGTTGAGCAAGACCAGAATGAGAGTGACTTTGCGCCTGCTTTTGATAAATTCAATAAAGTTATCCATATTGATTCTATGATGCGGGAGCAAAATCCACCCTTCACTCCCGCAGTTATGATGTATCCGATGATGCGTGTCTACAATTCCATGTTTCCGATTCAGTGTTTCCGGTTCTGCGTGTCCGGTTCTACATGCCCGGTTCCGCGGTTTCAGTACTGGATTTCCGGTTCTGCATGTCCGGTTCCACGGTTTCAGTACTGGATTTCCGGTTCTGCGTGCCCGGTTCCGCGGTTAGGCCGCCGGCCGCACGCAGCCCGCGTACGTAATCACATCCTGTTCACTCGCTTCCACATAATTGTATCGCTCATCCTGCGGCTGAATCTCGATGTCTACCACCCAGTTTCCGGCCTGGACGGCACAGCAGGTCGCGCCAAGGCGGTAATCCCCGTACTGATATCCCTTGTGGCCATAATACACCGCTGTTCCGTCCGGAAGCGCGGTCTGCATGACCTCTGTACGTGTCACGTCAGAATAATCCGCGTTGCCTTCCATATAAGAAACATCAAGGTCATCCTCCACCGTCTCCTGCGGGGTTCCCTGGGAATACATGGAGTAGCTGACAGAAAGCTTGTGGTCCTCGCTGCTGAAGGAAAGATAATTTTCAGAGCCATAGGAAAGCTTCAGCCCCGCAGGCGGTACGATGTCCGCTTCCTTCGTATTGCCGAGGTAATCCTCATAACGGATCCGGTAGCTTCCGTCCGCATTCTGGACCGGTCCCTCATCGGCGCCGTCAAAGCTGTCCGTCCCGCTCAGATCGCCGGTGCTGCCGGTACTGTCAGCGCCGCCGGTGCTGCCCGTGCTGCCGGAGCCCAGGAAAGAACCGATCAGCTCCTCCGGATTCACCGGGGATCCGGACCCGTCTGCCGCTGCCCTGGCTTCTTCCGGCACGGTCACGCTGACCTGGTTATTGCAGTCAAAGTTTCCTTCCAGCTTCAGCGCGCTGACCTCGATCTGGGCGCTTGCATCCCCTGCGCCGCCCCCCATCATGGAAGATACAAGAAGGCTGCCGATGGCGGAGAAATCGCTCTCGCCAAGATCAATCAAGGCATGCACCGGCAGGAAGTTCTGCACGTCAAGCTCAGACTCCATATGCAGTCTGATTCCGCCAAGAATCGCCGCAATCACCTGCTGAGACATCTCATCCATGGCCTGCCCGGACGCAGCAAGCGCATCCGTAAAGACCGGCATCAGGTCATTTCCCGACAGATCCGCGACGACCTGATAGCATTCCTTCCCGTTTATCGTAACACTTTGCGGGGAAAGGGCTGCCATCCCAAGCATCTGCTCCTGATACTTCTTGGCGACATCCAGCGCCGCTGCCGGATCTGCAGAGGTACTGTTCATGCCCAGGCTGTTAAGCGCTGATGTGTCACCCGCCAGCAGGGAGCGCACCACGCTCTTTACCTGAGAAAGATTCTGCGCATCCACAGTCTCCGCCTGCCAGAGCATCCCTTCCTCGTCGGAATATGTGCCAAGGTAAGCTTCCGCCGAACCATCCTCCGTTTCCACGATGTACATGCTCATGCTTGAGCCCATTCCCTGTCCCATCGCCTCAGCATTGTAGTCCATCTCAACCTGCATCTCGAAGGGATCCATCATCAAAGCTGCCGCGATGGACAGCGTACCGTTGACCGGGACATCCATTGTAGCTCCGCTCTCTCCCCCCTGGGAAATGCGCAGGCTGGCAGATGCATCACCCTCCAGATCCATCGACAGGGAATTCACCTGCGAAAGCGCGCTTTGTGCGTTCTCGCTTAGCTTCTGGACGGTCATGGCCGAATCAAAGCCCGAAAGCATCAGCACTGCAGCCGTGCCGGCCGCGATTGTCGCAACGATTCTTTTCCTCATAGCATCCTCCTTTTCCATACGATAGCAGATCCTTCATTCTTCCAATAGCCGTAAATGTCTGAGATTCACAGCCCGCCCCGGCGCATGATCCGGTCACCAAAAGCCGCTTATCGATTGTTCCGCACTTCGTGCCCGCATTGCATTCCTGATGCTGTGAATCGCAACTATAGTTTACCATACTTTAAGACGGAATACGGAGATATTCTGTCACTTTGTACATTCCGCCCTCCCAAATAAACTTTCCGGTCATTGTCTACAGTTCCTCAGATATGATAAGATAAAGGAAACCATATTAACAAAGTAATGGAAAAGGAAACTCCATCAACCATTCACAAAAAAGGTGAGTTCAAACATGAAAAATGAATCCGTGAAAAAGATTACGACAGTGAAGGAGCTTGAGAAGAAGCTTGCCGTGATGCGCAAGGCCCAGGCAGAGTTTGCCGGCTTTTCGCAGGAGCAGGTGGACAAGATCTTCTACGAGGCTGCGCTGGCTGCGAACAAGGCCAGGATTCCTCTCGCAAAGATGGCTGTGGAAGAAACCGGCATGGGCGTCGCGGAGGATAAGGTGATCAAAAACCATTTCGCGGCTGAGTACATCTACAATGCCTACCGCAATACCAAAACCTGCGGCGTCATCGAGGAAGATGCTGCTGCTGGGATCAAAAAGATCGCAGAGCCGATCGGCCTGATCGCGGCGGTCATCCCGACGACCAACCCGACCTCAACGGCAATCTTCAAAACCCTTCTTTGCCTGAAGACCAGGAACGCAATTATCATCAGCCCGCACCCGAGGGCCAAGGGCTGCACCATTGAGGCCGCGCGGATTGTCTACGAGGCAGCGGTTAAGGCCGGAGCGCCGGAAGACATCATCGGCTGGATCGATGAGCCTTCCCTGGACATGACGAACCTGGTCATGCGCGACTGCGACTGCATCCTGGCGACCGGCGGTCCCGGGATGGTTCACGCAGCTTACTCCTCCGGCAAGCCCGCCCTTGGCGTCGGAGCCGGCAATACGCCTGCGATCATCGACAGCTCCGCGGATGTACGTATGGCAGTCAACTCCATCATCCACTCAAAGACATTTGACAACGGCATGATCTGCGCATCCGAACAGTCCGTTACCGTACTGGAGGATGTGTATGAGGAGGCGAAGAAAGAATTCCAGGCGCGCGGCTGCTATTTCCTGGATGAAAAGGAAACCAAAAAGGTTGGAAAGACCGTGATCATCAACGGCGCGGTCAACGCAAAGATTGTCGGCCAGACAGCTTTCACCATCGCCCAGATGGCCGGGATAACCGTTCCCGAACACACGAAGGTTCTGATCGGCGAGGTTACAAGCACAAAAGTCTCAGAGCCCTTTGCCCACGAAAAGCTTTCCCCCGTCCTTGCCATGTATAAAGCCGCTACGTTCGAGCAGGCGCTTGACATCGCCGAGGAGCTGGTGATGGAGGGCGGCCCGGGCCATACCTCTTCCCTGTTCATCAACCCCGATGAGACGGAAAAGATCGCCGCGCATGCAGAGCGCATGCAAACCTGCCGTATCGTCATCAACATGCCTTCCTCCCAGGGCGGCATCGGTGACATCTACAACTTCAGCCTGACGCCTTCCCTGACCCTCGGCTGCGGCTCCTGGGGCGGCAATTCCATTTCCCACAATGTCGGTGCGATGGATCTTCTGAATATCAAGACGGTTGCTGAGAGGAGAGAGAATATGCTGTGGCTGAGAGTCCCGGAAAAGGTGTATTTCAAGAGAGGCTGCATGAGCACCGCGCTGGACGAGCTCGGCACCATCATGCATAAGAAAAAGTGTTTCATCGTAACCGACACCTTCCTGTATCAGAACGGTTACGTGAAGCCAATCGAAGACAAGCTCGACAAGCTGGGCATCCGGCATGCCTGCTTCTATGATGTCGCGCCGGATCCGACGCTGCAGTGTGCCCAGGAAGGGGTCAAACAGATGGAGCTCTTCGGGCCTGATGTCATCATCGCCCTCGGCGGCGGTTCCGCCATGGATGCCGCGAAGATCATGTGGGTGATGTATGAGCATCCGGACGTGAATTTTGAAGACATGGCCATGGACTTCATGGACATCCGCAAGCGGATCTATGTCTATCCGGAGATGGGAACCAAGGCTTATTTCGTCGCGATCCCGACCTCTGCCGGCACCGGCTCCGAAGTCACGCCCTTCGCCATCATCACAGATGCCACGACCGGCACAAAATGGCCGCTGGCGGACTATGCGCTGATGCCCAACATGGCAATCGTCGATTCCAATAACATGATGCACCAGCCGAAGGGGCTGACCTCCGCGTCCGGCATCGATGTCCTGACCCACGCGCTGGAGGCTTATGTCTCTGTCATGGCCTCGGACATGACGGACGGGCTTGCGCTGAAGGCAACCAAGCTGGTGTTCGATTACCTGCCTTCCGCCTATGAGAAGGGGGCAAAGGATCCTGCGGCAAGAGACCACATGGCACTGGCGGCAACCCTCGCCGGGGAAGCATTTGCCAATGCCTTCCTGGGGCTGAACCACAGCATGGCTCACAAGCTCGGGGCATACCATCACATTCCCCATGGCGTGGCCAATGCGCTGATCCTGACCTATGTTATGCGTTATAACGCAAACCCGGTTCCGACCAGGATGGGGACCTTCCCCCAGTACCAGTACCCGCACGCGCTGGAGCGTTACTGTGAGATTGCGCGCTACAACGGCATCACAGGGGAGGATGACGCTCAAACCTTTGACCTTCTGATCGAGAAGATCGAACAGTTGAAGAAGACGATCGGAATTCCGGCTTCAATCCAGGAATTCGGAGTCAAGGAAGAAGACTTCCTCGCGACGCTCGACGAGATGGTGGAAAATGCATTTAACGACCAGTGTACCGGCGCGAATCCGCGGTATCCGCTGATGAGCGAGATCAAAAAGCTGTACCTGCTCGCGTTCTACGGAAAAGATACAAAGGAAGCGGCGGATATCTGAGGGAGGAGGAAAGCATCATGGCTGAAAGAATCATTCTGGAAGAGAAGGCTAATAAAACCGTCTACCGCGAGGGCAACCTGATCATCAAGGAGCATGTCCCCTCGCATCCGAAGGCAAATGTATTCAACGAGGCGTATATCCATTCCTGCGTCGAGGCCTGCGGGCTGTCGATCCCGAAGATCCTGTCCGTGGTTCCCTCGAACGGCGGATGGGCGCTCATCATGGAATATGTGGAAGGCAGGACGATGGAGCAGATGCTGCAGGAGGATCCCTTCCGGGCGCAGGAGTATCTGGAAAAGCTGGTGGATATCCAGCTGGAGGTCGGCAGCCACAAGGTGCCGCAGCTGCGCAATACACGCTATAAGATGGAAGAGGTCATCAAATCTCTGAAGGATATCGACGCATCGACACGTTACGAACTGTTGCAGCGTCTGCACGGCATGGCGCGCCACACCAGGCTGTGCCACGGCGATTTCGTGCCATCGAATGTCATCATCCGCGAGGATGGAAGCTACTGCGTGCTTGACTGGGCGCATGCCACCTCAGGCAACGCAGGCGCGGAGGCTGCCATCACCTACCTTCTTTTCTCGCTGGAGCATCCGGAATACGCTGACGACTATCTCCACATCTTCTGCGAGAAAGCCGACATGGCGATCCAGTATGTCCAGAAATGGATGCCGATTGTCGCGGCGGCGCGGCTGGCGAAGCACAACGCATCCGAGAAAGACCTGCTCATGCAGTGGATCAGCGTAGCGGAATATCAATAATCATGTTTCTCAAAAAAAGCGAGGGTGCCGGGCATCTGCCCGGCACCCTCGCTTTGCTGTATGATTGATCTTATGCTGCATGCTCACGATTGCTTTGGTACCGCATGCTCACGATTGATTTTGTACCGCATGCTCACGATTGATTTTGCACC
>CAMORF010000082.1 GCA_946623485.1 uncultured Clostridia bacterium | reverse complement strand
TGTCTGCCCAGTAGTTTCGAGGCGCTTCTTCTTCGTCGTCAATCGCTGCGGACAAGTAGCTTGCAACATCCCATGGGCAGAACACTTCCGTGTTTCCGAAGATGTAGCCGTCATACCACTCCTGGATCAGTTCCAGCTTGTCGGCCAACCCGAAAGCATCCAGCATGTCAGCGACTTCATCCCTTGTGAAGCCGAAGTACTGGCTGAACTTTCTGTTTGTAACAGAGTAACAGGAAAAGTTATTAACGCCCGTGAAGATGCTTTCTTTGGAGATTCGGAGGCAGCCGGTAACGACTGCGAACTTCAGATACTCATTTGTCTTCATTGAAATACTCATCATCCCGCGGATAACGTCCAGCATTTGACTATAGAACTCTTTATTCTTTGTCTCCGCCGCTTTGGCCAGCGGAACATCATATTCATCAATCAGGAGGATGACCGGCTTCCCGTATACTGCCTTCATCATGCGCATGGTGGTATCCAGAGAACTCTTGATTTCATTCAGGGATGCTTCTTTATGCATCAACCGTAAAAATACATCTTTATCTGCAGGATTGATCTCCTTTTTTTCAGCAAGTTCAGAGTGTTTGACGCAAAGCCTCGAGATGGTTCCTTCCAGCATTCCGTAGGCAGCCGAGAAGCTCAGCCCTTCTACATCCTTAAAGGTGAGAAATAACACAGGATACTGGTTCATCCACTCTGTGCAAAAATCTGGATGATTCAGCACAATCTTTCGTTCTGCAAATACATCTGCACTGTTACGTTCGATATCGAAGAAGCTTTCCATCATGCTCAGGGTGAGCGTCTTGCCAAAACGGCGGGGGCGGGTGAAAAGTGTTACCTTGCTGCGAGCCTTTGCCGCAAGGTCATAGATCAGTTCTGTTTTATCCACATAGTAACCATCATCCCGGATGAACTCATCAAAGATATCATTGCCAACTACGATCATCTTATCCAACCGCAAACGCCTCCTTCCAAAGAAGTTAAATCAAAGGTTTCAAAATCCGCATTTAAAAAACGAATGCGAATGAAGGAAACGGAGTGAAACGGAGAACCGTCCCCTGTTTCACAGGATCTGCTCCAGGCATTGGTATTGGTTTTGCATGCCCATCTTTCGGTAGAATTTCAGGGCGGGGTCGTTCCCGCCCCAGACATGGAGCGTGACGTTGTAGAAGCCCTGGGCGCGGGCGTAGTCCAGGGCGTGGTCGTAAAGCTGTTTGCCGATGTGCTTGCCGCGTGCGGTTTCGTCTACGCACAGGTCGTCGATGTATAGGGTGCGGATGCCTGTGCGGAGCGGGCTTTCTTTGATTTCCTGTGATTCGCAGAAGAGATAGCCCTGGATGTGTCCGTTGTCCCCGGGATAGACGAAGATGGGATCTTCGGTGGCCTGAAGCTTTGCTTCAAGCTCTTCGCGGGAGTATTTGGTGGCAGGACCTTTGAAGAGGTCAGGCCGTATTGTATGGTGAACCATGTTGACCTGCGTCAGGAGACGGAGGATGTCGTCGATGTCTGCGGTTTCAGCGCGTCGGATTTTCATGGTGGTGTTGCCCTTTCTATGATATTTTCAGCGTTATATAGGTTAACGTCAGCGATTTCCAAGCGTCAGCGATTTCCAAGCGTCAGCGATTTCCAAGCGTCGGCGTTTTCAGGCGTCAGCGAAGGAAAGCGTTTCGGTTCACCGCATATACCACGGTGAACTCATCCAAACGGAAATGGAATTCGTTCGCGAGTATATGTTGTGGTTATGATCTGGTTATATCCTGGCTATGTCCTGGTTATGACTTGGTTACGTCCTGGTTATGATCTGGTTATGATCTGGTTATGATCTGGTTATGTCCAGGTTATGCCCTGTCCATGCTCTGATCAATGTTCTGTAGCAAGAATACCACTTTTGCCTTGTTTAATAAAGGCATCTTGTTTATAATAGGGAGTAAGCCGCTGACGGGTGCGGTAGGTGGGGTGAAACGACAGAATAGACGGGGCATGAAGAGATGGCAGTGCAGGATCGGTTCAGTTTGTTGCAGGACTTTCTTTTAAAAGAAGAGAAGGTCCAGGCTTTTATGTGTGAAAAGGATACTGAGTATATCGGTCAGATTGCGCCGTTGATGAAGATTGGCGCGTTGGAGTTTGAAGAGAGACCCGGAGATGCTGCCAGGAACAACGGCAGGCGTCCCCGGGTGTTGTCATTTTTCAGGGATGATCCGGACATGGAGGCGAGGCCGGAGGAATGGGAGCGGGAGACGTTTGGGGGAACCTATATCTGCTTCCGGATCCGCCCTCAGAAGGGGAACCCCTGGGAAACGGTGGATCGGGATCTTGCTTTGAAATGCGTCACCGGGTTTGCGTTGATTAAGAAGAGCGTCTATCTTCTGGACGGCTTTCGGTTCAGTGTGACGCATGATGCTGCGTTTGGTTCGAAAAACCTGACGTTTGGGATTTTCCGGATCAATGAGCTGATGCAGCGTGGGCAGATCGGGGAGTTTTCCGTTTTCTTTATGAATGTGAACGGAACCGGCGAGATGAACGCGCAGATCGGCCGGGAGAATGGGACTCATGTGATGCGGGAGTTCGTGAAGCGGCTGGAGGATGTCCTGGAGGAGCCTGAGGCTGTCTGGCGGATCGGCGGGGATAATCTGGGCGCGGTCGTGCGGAATGAGAAGACAGACCGGTTTCTGGAGATGCTGCAGGGAACCTATATTCCGTATGGCTCCGGCGAGGAGGAATCGTACCGGATCTGTGCGACGGCGGGGATCTGCCCCGGAAGCAATGAGTTCCATAAGACAGAGCAGATTGTGGATGCTGCCCAGACCTGCATGAATATGGCGCGGTTTATGAAGCATGCGCCGTACCTGGTTTATGACCAGCAGATTATCCGGATGCTGGAAAATGCAAGGCATGTGGAGCTTGCATTTCCGGAGGCGCTTGCCCGTGAGGAATTCCAGGTTTATTATCAGCCGAAGGTCTCCCTTCTGAACAATGAGGTCATTGGAGCGGAGGCTTTGTGCCGGTGGATCCGGGATGGGAAAGTGGTTCCGCCGGATCAGTTTATTCCGGTCCTGGAGCGCAGCAAGCTGATCTGCGATCTTGATTTTTACATGCTTGAGCATGTTTGCCGGGATATCCGCGGCTGGATCGACATGGGCGGGAAACCGGTGGAAATCTCCACAAATTTCTCACGGATGCATCTCAATAATCCGAATCTTTCCAGACAGATTGTGGAGATCATCAACCGTTATGACATTCCGCATGAGCTGATAATCGTGGAGCTGACGGAGACGACAAGCTCTGTGCATATGAAGCGGATGGGCGAGCTTGTCAGTAAGCTGAAGGATGAGGGGATCCGTACGTCCGTGGATGATTTTGGCGTGGGGTATTCTTCCATGAGTATGCTGCGGGATATTCCTTTCAGTGAGATTAAGATTGACCGGAGCTTCCTGACTTATACGACGGATACCAGAGACCGCAGCGCGGTGATGATGAAACATGTTATTTCCATGGCATCAGAGCTGGGGATGCGGTGTATCGCGGAAGGCGTAGAGACGCCGGATCAGATCCGGATGCTGAAGGAGATGGACTGCTTACGCGCGCAGGGCTTTTATTTTGACAAGCCGCTGCCGAAGGAAGCGTTCATGAAACGGCTCCGGATGCGGGTTTATTCGGAGAAGCTTGTGAACTGAAGCCGGAGAGAAATGAAACAGGGGAACGATGTGATGCCGAATATAATGAAAAGATGTCGGATGAGTGATGTGATGCCGGATAAACAAAAAGAAGTCGGATGGACGATGTGATGCCGAATAAATGAATAGATGCCGGATGAAAGAGGCGACACCGGATGAAAGAGACGACGCTGGTGCATATTGTGAGGGACGGCTGCGTCCTGATGATGCATAGAATATCGAAGAAAGATGACATTAACCATGGAAAATGGATTGGTGTCGGCGGTAAATTTGAGAAGGGTGAAACACCGGAAGCATGTATGCGGCGTGAGGTTTGGGAGGAAACCGGCCTTGCGGTGGATCAGTACCGTTATTGCGGGATTGTGACATTTGTTTCGGATGAAAACGAGACGGAGTACATGCATCTGTTTACGGTGACAGGCTTCCATGATGCGGATGGAAACGATGAGATCCGGCTCAGGGAGTGTGACGAGGGAACCCTGGAGTGGCTGCCGAAAGACATGCTGACACAGATTCCGCATTGGGCCGGTGACCGGATCTTCCTGCCGCTGATTCTGGATGCGGAGATTCCTTTTTTTTCAATGAAGCTGGTTTACCGAAAGGGGGAGCTTATCCATGCTTCCTTGAATGAGCATAATTGCCTGGTGACGGACCGGTTGGTCCTGCGTCCGTGGATGGAAGAGGATGCCTCGGCGCTTTATCGTTGGGCGCGGAGCCCGGAGATCGGCCCAAGGGCCGGATGGCCTCCCCACAGGGATGTGGCTGAGAGCAGGAATTCGATCCGCGCTGTCTTGAAGCGTCCGGAGATCTATGCGATTGTGCTCCGTGATACCGCAGAGCCGATCGGATCGGTCGGGCTTCAGAATTTCCGCCTTGCGGATGCGGATGGCAGTATGCTGACCTTCTTTGATGAGAGGAAGAGTGAAGATCCGCTGGTTTGCAGCAGGCCCGGACGTATCTGGGAGGATGCGGATGAGACAGGTCTGCCATCCGGCGTGTGCGTGGAGGCTGCCCTTGGGTATTGGCTTGCGGAACCTTACCAGGGCAAGGGGATCATGCATGAGGCGGCAGAGGCACTTTTGCTGCATGCGAAGAGGGATCTCGGCCTCAGGAGGGTGTGGGCGGATTATTATGAAGGAAATGATAATTCCCGCAAAGTGATGGAGCGGCTGGGGCTTCATTATCACCACATTGAAAAAGACAGATATGTGGAGGCGATGAAGGAACGGCGCACAGCGATTGTTTATGTGACGGATTTGACGCATATTTGATGTTGAAGCGTGTTTGATAGAATACCTGATGTAGACGCCTGTTTGACGCAGAAGCATTTTGACCAGGTATACTGGCTAAGGGAGGTTTTGGATGTCTGTCCGTGAAAGAGTTTTGGAAATGAAGGCGGTTTCTCCTTCTGTTGCTGCTGCGGGGAAAGGAGTGCGCAATGAGGCGCTGCGTCTGGCGGCGTGTTCCCTCAGGGAGCATCAGCAGGAGATCTTTGACGCGAACCGGGAAGACCTGGAGCGGGCGCAGGAGAATGGGATTGCGCCTGCGATTATGAAGCGTCTGAAGTTTGATGCCCATAAGCTTGCGGATTGCCTTGCGGGCATTGAGAGCCTGATCGGGCTGGAGGATCCGGCGGGCAAGGTGACGCTGCACCGGCAGCTGGATGAGGGGCTTGTCCTGAAACGGGTGACGGTTCCGATCGGTGTGATCGGGATCATCTTTGAAGCAAGGCCGGATGCCCTGGTGCAGATCAGCTGCCTGTGTATTAAGAGCGGAAACTGCGCTGTCCTGAAGGGCGGAAAGGAAACGGCTTCCACGAACAAGGTGCTGTTTGACCTGATCGCGGAGGCAGCGTTAAAGGCAGGGCTTCCTGCGGGATGCCTTCTTCAGGTTTCCGCGCACAGCGAGATTGATGAATTGCTGGAGTGCGATGACTGCGTCGATCTCCTGATTCCGCGCGGGTCAAATGCATTTGTCCGCTATATCATGGATCATACCAGGATTCCGGTGATGGGGCATTCGGATGGCATCTGCCATACCTACGTGGATAAGGCGGCGGATTTTGACCTGGCAATTCCTGTGCTGATTGACGCCAAGACGCAGTACACGGCAGCCTGCAACGCGACGGAAACTTTGCTCGTACACAGAGACATCGCAGAAACATTTCTCCCGAAAGCGGCAAAGGCGCTGGGAGAGGCAGGCGTCAGGCTGCGCGGAACCGCAGAAGTGGCCAGGATCCTGGAGGCTGCAGCCAAAAAGGGGGGGATTGCCCCGGAAGATGTTATGGAGGAAACAGATTTCCGGACGGAATATCTGGATCTGGTGCTTTCCGTTAAGCTGGTGGACAGCGTGGAGGAGGCGTGCGCGCACATCAACCGGTATGGCTCCCATCATACCGATTGCATTATCACGGAAGATGACGCGGCAGCCGAGCGGTTCATGACCTTGACGGATTCCGCGGGGGTCTACCGGAATTGTTCGACCCGTTTTGCGGATGGGTTCCGCTATGGATTTGGCGCGGAGGTTGGAATCTCAACAAGCAAGCTGCATGCCCGCGGACCGGTGGGACTGGACGGATTGGTCACATACAAATATCTCCTCGAGGGCACCGGACAGACCGTCGCGGACTATGCCAGCGGAAAAAAACAGTTTCATTTTCAATCAATTCCTACTTGACGGATTTGAAATCTGTATTATAATGATAAATGGTATGTTTAAACAAGGAAATGTTTCAGTGGGTGGAGCGTGATTAATATGCCAAAGTCAAAATTTGAAGCGATTTACAAAGAACTGAAAGCGGACATTGAATCTGAACGGCTTCCTTATCAGTCGCTGATGCCTTCAGAGAATCAGCTGATCATTCGGTTTGACTGTTCCCGCAATACGGTGCGCCGCGCGATTGCGATGCTTGCCGAGGAGGGGTACGTACAACCGATGCACGGAAGGGGCGTCAGGGTCATTTACACCAAGACGCAGACTCCGCCGTTTTTGATCGCAGGGATTGAGTCGTTCGGGGAGAGCGCCAGGCGGAACAACCTTAAGACAACGACGAAGCTGATCCGGTTTACGGAGCTGACAGCGGATGAGCATATCTCGAGGCGGACAGGATTCCCGATCGGGACGGAGCTGTATTATATTCAGAGGGTGCGTTCGCTGGACGGGGATCCATGTGTTTTCGATGTCAACCTGTTTGACAAGCGGCTTGTTCCCGGACTGACGAAGGAGATCTGCGTGCAGTCGGTATATAATTATATCGAGCACGACCTGAACATGAGCATCGTCATGAGCAAGCGGACGATTACCGTGGAGCGGGTCACCCAGATTGACGAGGATTCCCTTGACCTGAAGGGATATGACACGCTGGCAGTGGTCACCGGGCAGACCTTTAATTCGGAGGGGGTCATGTTTGAATGGACCCAGTCCCGCCACCGTCCTGATTATTTCACCTTCCAGACCACGGCGCTGCGCCACAAAGAGAAGAAAGTATCTCCGCAGGAAGATGGCGGATGGGAAGACGGCATCTGAGGATGCCGTTTTTTCACGCATAGTTTTTTTCACAGGGGTACTGAATCGTTGCACATAAACGTGCGAAAGCGTACACTGATAGAACTGATAGCGTATAACTGATAGAACTTGATAGAGAGGAAAGCATGAAAAAAGAACAGGAGGAACAATATGAGAAAGACAATATTACCGATGATTCTGACACTTTCCATGGGGCTCCCCTTTGCGGCGTTTGCCGGAGAATCGGCGGATGCCGCAGCCGGGACGGAGAAAGCGGCTGAGACGGAAGCGGCTTCAAAAACCGGACATCTTCTTGCGGAAGAATACCAGATCATGGATGGACTTGCGTTACCGGTAGGGCTTACCAATAAAGATCTGGATGCGGATGGACTGGAGCCGAAGAAAGCGGAAAAACTGTCCATTGATGGCGCGCAGGGAACCGGGAAGCTGAATCTTTATGTTTTCCGTCCGGATCAGGCCGAAGACGATGAGATTACACCGGTTATTTATTACATGCATGGCGGAGGATATCAGTTTGGCAGTACCGGGCTGTTTGAAGACAGCATAAAAAACATTGCTGATGCGAACAATTGCACGGTTGTATCTGTTGACTATACGCTTGTGAAGGATCCGTCTTATCAATCTCCCATGGAACTGGAAGATGCGTATGCCGGTCTGCTTTATGTGTATGAACATGCAGATGAGTTAAATGTGGACCCGGACAATATCATCATTGAGGGAGACAGCGCCGGCGGAGGACTGACCGCACGTCTGGCTCTTTATAACCGGGATAAGGGAAAGGTTCCGCTGAAAGGGCAGGTGCTGCTCTATCCGATGCTTGACTATCGTACCGGCGGCAAAGATGATCTATACAATAATGAATATGCAGGGGAATTTGTCTGGACAAAGGAGAACAACGTCTCAGGATGGGGAGATGTGCTTGCAGGACAGGAGAAGGAACTGAGCGACGAGGAGATGATCTATTATTCACCGGCAACGGCAACTGTCGATCAGCTGAAAGGCTTGCCGGAGACGTTCATCATTGTGGGAAGCCTGGATCTTTTCTGTGATGAAGACATGGATTATGCGCAGAAGCTTATGCAGGCAGGTGTATTCACAGAGCTTTATGTAGAACCTGGAGTTCCTCATGCTTATGATGGGGTAGACGGGACGCCTCAGACGAAGCGGTTTAACCAACTGCAGGATAATGCGATTGCACGGATGTTTGGAAATAATCAGATGTCTAATCAGATGTCTGATGAAGAGAATGAATTTATCAGCATCTTAAAGTATCTTTTTGATGAGTAAAGCTCAGTTCCCGGGTGGCAGTGACACAGGGGGGCGGGCTCCTAAGGGATCGTTCCGAGCACTTTGTGAGTGATCCCGGCACGTGACAGCCAGAGTGCAATTCGCCGAATCATCGGTTGATTTTTA
>CAMORF010000081.1 GCA_946623485.1 uncultured Clostridia bacterium | reverse complement strand
AGACAAGAAGAAGTATTACTGTCTGGACATGTTTCCGTATCCGTCCGGGAACGGCCTTCATGTCGGGCACTGGAGGGGGTACGTGATCTCCGATGCCTGGAGCCGTTATAAGATGATGCAGGGATACTACGTGATTCATCCGATGGGCTGGGATGCATTTGGCCTCCCGGCGGAAAACTACGCCATCAAGACCGGGCAGCATCCGAGAATCTCAACGGAAGCAAACATCAAAAACATCAAAAAGCAGATCAAGCAGATTGCCGCGATCTATGACTGGGACAGAGAGGTGGACACGACAGACCCTGCCTTCTATCGGTGGACCCAGTGGATCTTTGTCCAGCTATTCAAAAAGGGGCTTGCCTATGAAAAGGAATTCCCGCTGAACTGGTGCCCGAGCTGCAAAGCGGTTCTTGCCAACGAAGAAGTGGTCAATGGCTGCTGCGAGCGCTGCGGGACTCCTGTTACAAAGAAGAATCTGCGCCAGTGGATGCTGAAGATTACAGATTACGCAGACCGTCTGCTGGAGGGGCTGGATACCCTTGACTGGCCGGAGAAGGTCAAGAAGATGCAGACCGACTGGATCGGCAAGAGCTATGGGGCGGAGGTGGATTTTCGTGTTGACGGAAGGGATGAGAAGATCAAGGTCTACACAACCCGTCCTGATACCCTTTACGGCGCAACCTTCATGGTGCTCAGCCCGGAGCATGCACTGACGAAGAGCCTCGCAACGGATGAGACAAGGGAAGCGGTTGAAAAGTACATCGCGGATGCAGCCAATAAGTCGAACGTTGACCGCATGGCGGTTTCCGATAAGGATAAGACTGGTGTATTTACCGGATCCTATGCCATCAATCCGTTGAATGGGAATAAGATTCCGATCTGGACATCCGATTATGTCCTTGCGGATTATGGAACCGGAGCGATCATGTGCGTTCCTGCCCATGATGACAGAGACTTCGCCTTTGCGAAAAAGTTTGGTCTGCCCATCGTCCAGGTCATTTCCCAGGATGGAAAGGAAATCGAGGACATGACCGAGGCGGTGACTGCAGTCAGCGGCGTCCTGATCAACTCCGGCGACTGGAACGGCAGAGACTGCGCAGAGATGAAAAAGGAAGCGCCTCATATCGTCGAGAGGATGGGGATCGGAAAGGCAACTGTCAATTATAAGCTGCGTGACTGGGTCTTCTCCAGGCAGAGATACTGGGGAGAACCGATCCCGATCATTCATTGCCCGAACTGCGGCAATGTGCCGGTCCCGGAAGAGGATCTGCCTGTTCTGCTTCCTGACGTAGAGAGCTATGAACCGACAGATACAGGTGAGTCGCCTTTGGCGCATATGGAGGACTGGGTCAACTGCACCTGCCCGTGCTGCGGAGCTCCCGCAAAGCGTGAGACGAACACAATGCCCCAGTGGGCCGGTTCCTCCTGGTATTTCCTGCGCTATGTGGATCCGCATAACGACAAGGCCCTGGTTTCCAGGGAGAAGGCTGACAAGTACCTGCCGGTCGATATGTATATCGGCGGCGTAGAGCATGCTGTCCTTCATCTGCTCTACTCCAGGTTCTGGACAAAATTCCTGCATGATATCGGCGTGGTGGATTTTGATGAGCCGTTCATTAAGCTGTTCAACCAGGGGATGATCACAGGCAAAAACGGAATCAAGATGTCCAAGTCCAAGGGTAATGTGATCAGCCCGGATGACCTTGTTGAGAATTACGGCTGTGACAGCCTGCGCATGTATGAGCTCTTTGTCGGGCCGCCGGAATTGGATGCGGAATGGGATGACAGAGGAATTGACGGTGTGTACCGTTTTCTGTCCAGGTTCTACAATATGGTCATGGAAAACAAAGACAAGGTCGATTTCCAGCCGAGCCGTGAGATGGTGCGCGTCCATCATAAGATGATCGATACCATCAGCCGCAGGTTTGAAAGCTTCTCGCTCAATACCGTGGTATCCGGCTTTATGGAATATACGAATGCGCTGGTGAAGCTGAACCAGTCAGAGGGCGGAATTGACCGCGGGACCCTTGAGGATGCCGTCATCATGCTCTCGCCGTTTGCGCCGCACATCGGAGAGGAGCTGTGGAGAGAGCTTGGCCATGACGGATCAGTATTCCATCAGGCATGGCCGGTCTGTGACCCGGAGGCGATGAAGGAGGATGAAATTGAGTATCCGGTCCAGATGATGGGAAAGACCAAGGCTGTGATCAAGCTGCCGGTGGATGTAACGAAAGAGGCAGCGCTGGCGAAAGCAAAGGAAGCGCTGGGAGCAAAGCTGGAAGGGAAGACGATCCTGAAGGAGATCTTTGTTCCGAAGAAGATCATTAACTTCGTAGCGAAATAAGATCATTCGCTTCGTATCGAAATATAAGTAATGAAGAGGATTGCCCTGCTTCTTCAGAAGCGGGACAATCCTCTGTATGTCTTGCATCGCAAAATCCATCATGGAAGCTGGAATCGTTACAGGGAGTATGTTCTGATCACTCTACCAGGATCAGCTGTGAGATGTCCGGGCGGACGGTCATGGAGTAGTTGGTATAGTAGACAACAAAACCTGGCTTGGAACCATTGGGCTTTTTGACCTCCCGGCGCTGGACGTAATCAATCTCTACTTTGTCGGCGTCTCTGGCGCTGGAGTAGTAGGCGGCAGCGGAGGCAGCGAGCTCAAAGACATGGTCCGGAAGATCCAGTCCGTCTTTTCTCCTGGCGATGACATGGGAGCCGGGGGCCTTTTTGGAATGGAACCACCAATCGGACGCGTTCGCGAATTTGAAGGTGAGTTCATCATTCTGCAAATTGTTTTTTCCGACATACAGGTCATAGCCGTCCTGGGTGCGGTAGTGCCACGGGCGGGACTTTTCCGGGCGCGAAGCGCCTTTCTTTTTTTGCGTATCGTGTTTTTTCAGGTATCCGGACGTGACCAATTCTTCCCGGATCTGGTTCAGATCCGCTTCGCTCTGCGCCTGGTCCAGGAATGTCCGGATGGACTCCAGCTGTTCCACCTCAGACCTGGTCTGCCGGATGAGCTCGCTCAGAGCTTCGAAGGTACGCTTTTGCTTTTCGTATTTCTCAAAAAAACGCTGCGCATTTTCCGAAACGCTCTTGTTGGGATCCAGCGTGATCTTCACTTCCTTATCATTGTCATAGTAATTCGGCAAAACTGCGCTGGCGGCGCCCGGCTCAATGGTGTAGCCCCAGGTGTTCAGGAGCTCTCCGTAGAGGCGGAATTTATCCCGCTTTTCGGTATCCTTCAGCTGCCGTGCCTGCAGGTCAAGCTTTTTGGACTCCCGCTCCAGCATCGTGTTGACCAGGTGGCGCAGGTCAGCGCTCTTCTGACGGATGCGGGAAGCAGCATTTTTCTGCGCGTAATAGGTTTCCAGAACCTCGGACATGGAGCTAAACTGTCTGACGGTCATGTCCTGATACATGGTCAGCGGGAGCGCGGAGAACTCAACGGGAATCTCCTGCGCGTCGTAGATGATGTTCGGGGAAAATAACCCCTGTGCGATGTCCTCCATCATCTGCAGGAATATGCGCGCGAGATGTATCTGTTCCTCCTCCGGGATCTCCTTCGCACTTTGGTCACTCTCCAGATGGGCCCGGCAGCAGAGCTCCTGCGCGATCACCGGGCTGATCCCGGTGAAGCTTTGGTAGATCGCCTGATACAACGGCAGCGGTTTTGTGAACACTGCCTCCCGGAATGATTCCCGGTCCGCGCGGAATGGATCCAGCTTATCCTGTGTCTGGGCGATAAAATACTGCCTGCCGGGCAATACCTCACGCACAGATGATGTCTGGGCGGAGATATGCTTGAGGGAGTCAACGATCATCCCCTGTTCGTCACAAAAGATCAGGTTTGAATGCTTCCCCATCAGCTCAAGGATCAGATCCTTCTTCCTCAGGTCCCCCATCTCATCATAATGCTCGATTTCAAAATGAATGATCCTTTCCAAAGAGGGCTGCCACACCCTGAGAATCTTCCCGCTCCCGATATGCTTGCGCAGCAGCATGCAGAAATTAGGCGCCTTCATCGGGCTTAATTTATTCTTTTCCGTAAAATAAATGAGCGGAAGAGAGGCAGAAGCAGAAATCAGAATCCTGCGCTGCCCGGCAGCTGTCTTTACCGTCAGCATGATCTCATCTGCTTCCGGCTGCGCGATCTTACTGATCCTTGCTCCCTGCAAGGCCGCATTCATTTCCGCAACGATATTTGCAACGGCAATTCCATCCAAAGCCATGTTTTTTCTCCTTTATTCTATTCGTTAAGCCCCCTGTTTTTCACGCGCGGGCAAGGCGCCTCATACCTCTGGGTATCCTCGGCGTAAAGCGTTTTTACGTTCCGGGCAGCAGGTGGGTGAACCGTTTTCACGAATCATAACTACGGCGAGGCTTTCCAACGCAGCAGATGAGCGTTTGGACAAGTCAGATGTACAAGTTATTCTGTAACAGATCCTAACGATCCGCGTGCTATGATACCATAATCCACATTGACTTTAAAGAAACCATTGACTTATAATGTTTCCTGTATCTTTATGTGCATATAAAACAAGACAAAGGCTGACTTACAATTATGATAAAAAGCATGACAGGCTTCGGCCGTGGAGAATACTCCGGAGAGACATTGAAGTTCACGGTGGAGATGAAGAGTGTCAACCACCGTTACCTTGACGCCAATGTCCGGATTCCGAAAGAATACGCCTACCTGGATACTTCGATCCGCTCTGAGCTGAAACAGTTTCTCGGCAGAGGAAAGGTCGATGTATTTGTTACGTACGAAATCATCGGGGAAGCAGAATACGACCTGCAGTTCAATGAACATCTCGCCCAGGAGTACGTGGAAGCCTACGCCAGGATGGCAGAGCGGTTTCATCTGGTCAACGACCTTACGGCGGCAAGGCTCGGCGCCCAGCCTGAGATCTTCCGCCTCAAGGAAGATTCCATGGATGAAGAGGAAGTCTGGTCCGTGTTGAAGCAGGCGCTTGACCGCGCGCTTGAGATGCTGGTGGAAGCAAGAAAGCGGGAAGGCGAAAACCTGAAGGCCGATCTGGCCGGGAAGCTGCAGCATATGGAGACGCTGGTGGAAGCGGTGGAGGCACGGTATCCCGGGATTATCCAGGCCTATGAACAGCGCCTGAAGGAAAAGATGTCCGTCCTTCTTGAGGATACGCAGATCGATGAAAGCCGCCTTGCCGCGGAAGTTGTCCTGTTTGCTGATAAGCTTGCGACGGATGAAGAGACCGTAAGGCTGAAAAGCCATATCGATACGATGCAGAAGGAACTGGAGAAGGGGGACGACATCGGGCGAAAGCTTGATTTTATTGCCCAGGAGATGAACCGCGAAGCGAACACCATCCTCTCCAAGGCAAATGACCTGGAGACGAGCAATCTCGCGATCGATCTCAAGACAGTGATCGAGAAAATCAGGGAACAGGTGCAGAATATTGAATAGTCAGTTTATCAATGTCGGATTTGGCAACCTTGTCAATTCAGACAAAATAATCTCCATTGTCAGCCCGGAGGCTGCTCCGATCAAGCGCCTGGTGCAACGGGCCAAGGAGCAGGACAAAGTGGTGGATGCCACGGCCGGAAGGAAGACAAAGGCAGTGATCGTGTGTGAGAATGACCGGATTGTGTTGTCCAGCCTGGTGCCCGATACCATCGGGAGGCGGCTGACAGGCGTGCCCGCGCTGATCGGGCAGGGAGGCTGAGTAGATGAAAACAAGAGGAAACCTGATTGTTTTATCCGGATTTGCCGGCGTAGGGAAGGGAACCGTCCTGAAATCTTTGTTTGAGACGCACGAAGGGTATGCCTATTCCGTCTCGGCAACAACCCGGGCGCCCCGCCCCGGGGAGGTAAACGGGGTTCATTACTTTTTTGTCTCTAAGGAACGCTTTGAGGAGATGATCGAAGAAGACGAGCTGCTGGAATATGCAAGCTACGTCGGGAATTATTACGGCACCCCCCGTTCTTATGTGGAGGAAAAGCTGGAGGACGGGTTCGACGTTATCCTGGAGATTGAGGTTGAGGGAGCGCTGAATGTCCGGAAAAAGGTGCCGGATGCTATCCTGATCTACATGCTTCCCCCGGGAGCAAGGGTGCTGCAGGAGCGGCTGAAGGGAAGGGGAACCGAGACGGATGAAGTGATTGCAAGGCGCATGAAACGTGCCGGCGAGGAAGCACAGAGAGTATCAGAATATGATTACATCATCGTCAATTATGATGTGGATGACTGTGCCGACCAACTGGATGCGCTGATCCGCTCCCAGCGTCTCCGTGTCAGAAGCAACCTTCCGTTTATCACAAAACTGCAGAAAGAACTGAAAGAGTTAACGTGAAAAACAGTTAATGTATCGTAAACGCATTTTCTATATGCGCTTACGATAATTCCAAGGAACTGCTGCACAATAAATCATCAGCATCAGAAAAGGAGAACTATCAGATATGCTGCATCCATCCTATACTGAATTAATGAAAATCATCAATCAGGATTCTGAAGATGATACCCCTGTTATCAATTCCCGGTATTCCATTGTCATGGCAACTGCAAAGAGAGCCAGGCAGATCATTGCCGAGGAAGATCACAGCGGCCTTCCGAGCGGAAAAAAGCCTCTCTCAGAAGCAGTCAGCGAGCTGGAGGATGGCCTGATCCGGATCGTCTCCAAGGACGAGAGCCTGGAGGACGCGTTGGAGATTTCTGAGATGGCAGACCGTTTCGTTGAGGAAAACATCCCGACTGCAGAGCAGGCAAAAGAGATCCTCGATGAAAGAGCACAGGAGGCACAGGAGGCAGAGGAGGCTAAGTGACGAAGGCAAAGCCGAAGATCCTGTTTATCTCCCTTGGCTGTGATAAAAACCGTGTAGACGCGGAGAAGATGCTTGCACTGATCGGGCAGGGAGATTACCTGCTGACCGATGATGAACAGGACGCAGACGTGATCATCGTGAATACCTGCTGCTTTATCACAGAAGCAAAGCAGGAATCGATCGATACGCTTCTTGAGATGGCCCGATATAAACAGGACGGAAACTGCAAGGCGCTCATTGCCTGCGGGTGTATGGCGCAGCGTTATGCGCAGGAGATCCGGCAGTCTCTTCCTGAGGTGGATGCGATTGTCGGGACGACTGCCTATGATGCCATCCGGGAAGTCATAGAGAAAGCCCTTGCCGGAGAACGTCCCATCCGGCTGGATGATCTTAGGAAGATCGCGCTGGAAGACGGCGGCAGGATGCTCACGACAGGCGGGCATTACGCATACCTGAAGATTGCGGAGGGCTGTGACAAGCACTGTACCTACTGCGCGATTCCCTCCATGCGGGGGCCATATCGGTCCATCCCGAAAAACAGCCTGGTCAGTGAGGCACAGCGCCTTGCGGAAAACGGCGTCAGGGAACTGATTCTGGTCGCGCAGGAGACAACACTGTACGGGACAGACCTTTACGGCAGGAAGTGCCTGCATGAACTGGTCCATGAGCTGGCGCAGATAAAGCAGATCCGCTGGATCCGGGTGATGTATTGCTATCCGGAAGAGATCTATGATGGCCTGATTGCCTGTATGAAGGAGGAACCAAAGCTGGTGCATTATCTGGATCTTCCGATCCAGCACAGCAACGATTCGGTTTTGAGAAGAATGGGCCGCCGTACCAGTGAGCATGACCTTCGCGCAATCATCCGGAAGCTTCGCCGGGAGATTCCGGATATTATTCTGCGTACTACCCTGATTACCGGATTTCCAGGAGAAACCAGGGAACAGTTTGAAGATCTGTGTCGCTTTATCAATGAAATGGAATTCAACCGGCTGGGAGTATTCCCTTATTCCCAGGAGGAAGGGACGCCTGCTGCCGGGATGGGGGATCAGATCGACGAGGAGACAAAGCTTTCCAGAAGAGATGAGCTGATGGAGCTTCAGCAGGAGATCTCCCTGGATCTGAATGAGAAGATGAAAGGAAGTCAGACCGATGTGCTCATCGAGGGGTATGTCCCCGGAGAAAACGTTTACATCGGCAGAGGGTATGGCGATGCGCCAGAAGTGGATGGTTACATCTTTGTGAATACTGATATACCGCTTGAGACCGGCAATTTCGTACGTGTTATGATTACCGGATCCTCTGAATATGACCTCACTGCGGTTCCCGTTTCCGGCTGACGATTATCGTTATTGCGAATCAGCTCCGGTGATAAGCATCATTCCCAGAGAAACTAAGGATCTGAATGCAACCTTTATGCGGTGGAGAGTAAGGAGGAAAAAATGGCAGAAAACATGGATGGGTTAGAAGCTTCTGTAATGGATCAGATAAAGACTTCCGGAATAGAGGCTTCTGCAATGGAAATAAAGGATATGGCAGGCAATGCGCCGGCAGAGCCAATGGCAGATCAGATGGCAGGCAATGTCCCTGCGGAGCCAATGGCAAATCAGATGCCTTTTGCAGGTGAGAGCGTGCAGAGCACGCCGCAGGCTTCGTTCCAGAATAATGCGCAGGCTTCCTTTGCAGAAAGTGGCGCGCAGAGTGGGCAGCAGACAGTTACGCCAGGCGCGGCACCCGGGGGGGAAGGTGCGCAGGCTGCCCAGGCAAACCTGAATGAAGCTCCTCCGAAAAAGAAGTTCTCTCTCAGGGAATGGGTTCCGGGGCCGCATGTCCCGAATCAGCT
>CAMORF010000080.1 GCA_946623485.1 uncultured Clostridia bacterium | reverse complement strand
AAGAGCGCTCAGGTCAGTCATTGAAGAATTCATGCTGGATATCATGTATGAGATCCCGAAGGATGACAACATCGGAAAGGTGCTCATCACACGGGAATACATCGAGCATACGGGCGGACCTGTGGTCACCATGCGCGGCACACAGCACGCGATGCTGACCGGATCCTAAACAATGCCACTTTGGGAAGCATGCACTTTGGGAAGCATGGCAGAAGCAGAAGGCCGAAAGAACCGGCATGGAAGGAATGAGTGGTAAGGGAGCAGGAACAGATATGAATGAAAAAGAAGCACAGGCTATTTTTCTGGAAACACTTCGGAACCTGGTTGAAAAAGCAAAGAACAATAAAGGAACCCTCGACATCGATGAGATATCCGTGGCTTTTGAAGGCATGAATCTTCCGGTGGATGAGATTGAAGAGATATATGATTACCTGAAGGGACAGAATATTATCATTACCCAGGGGAACGGCCCGGAGCCGGATGCCGCAGGTGTGGATCCGGATGTTGAGACGGATGAGATTCTCATTGATACCGGGGATGATCTTCTGGATGATGAAGACACTACCCTTGAGGAGCTTAGCGAGGTGGAGGAGGTCCGGATCGAAGAGACGGCAGAAGTGCTGGAAGGCGTCTCGACGGAGGATCCGGTCCGTATGTACCTGAAGGAAATCGGCAATGTCCCCCTGCTTACGTCTGAGCAGGAGGTGGATCTTGCCAAGCGTGTAGAGTCGGGGGATGTGGAGGCCAAGAGAGCCCTGACGGAGGCAAACCTGCGTCTTGTTGTTTCGATTGCAAAAAAATACGTAGGGCGCGGCATGCCTTTCCTGGATCTGATCCAGGAGGGAAATATGGGCCTGATGAAGGCTGTCGATAAATTTGACTACACGAAAGGATATAAATTTTCGACCTATGCGACCTGGTGGATCCGCCAGGCAATCACGCGGGGGATCGCGGACACCGGCCGTACGATCCGGGTGCCGGTGCATATGGTAGAGACCATCAATAAGACGCTCCGCATGACCAGGCAGCTGCTGCAGGAACTCGGGCGGGAGCCTACGCCGGAGGAAGTGGCGGACCGTCTGGGGGTTCCGCCTGCAAGGGTACGGGAAGTTTTGAAGATCTCCAGAGACCCGGTCTCCCTGGATACCCCCATCGGGGAAGAGGATGATTCCCATCTGGGAGATTTTATCGAGGATGATACCGCGCTTTCTCCTGCTGACAGCGCGACATTTTCCATGCTCCGGGCGGAGCTTGCAAATGCGCTGGAGTCTCTGACGGACAGGGAGCGGCAGGTGGTGAAGCTGCGCTTCGGCCTGGAAGACGGCAGGGCAAGGACCCTCGAAGAGGTCGGGAAAGAGTTCAATGTCACCAGGGAGCGTATCCGCCAGATTGAGGCGAAGGCGCTCAGAAAGCTCAGGCATCCAAGCCGCTCCAAACGGCTGAAGGATTTCCTGAACTAAGGATCTACTCCTGATTCGTGAGCAGATCATAAAGTGCTGCAAACAGATTTGATTTTTGCGCTTTAAACTGTGAGGTGCAGGATTTTGTTGAAAGAACAGGCAGGTTACCAGGAACAGGAGAATTGCCAGGGCAGGGAGGCAGACTCCTACAGGGAGGCAGATTCCTGCAAAGAGGCAGACTCCTACAGGGAGGCAGATTCCTGCAAAGAGGCAGACTCCTACAGGGAGGCAGATTCCTGCAAAGAGGCAGATTCCGGCTGGGAGGCAGATTCCTACGAGGAAGTGGTACGCTTCCTTCTGTCGCTTCCTTTGTTTACCAGGAAAAATGACCCTGCCAATACAACCAGGCTTCTTGAGCTTCTGGGACACCCGGAGGAGTCTTTTCACGTGATCCATGTCGCGGGGACGAATGGAAAAGGAAGCACTTGCGCCTTCCTCGCGCGCATTTTCCAGGAAGAAGGAAGAAGGACAGGCCTTTTTACCTCTCCGCACCTGGTCCGGATCAATGAGCGGATGCAGCTGAATGGGGAGCAGATTCCGGATGAGGAATTCCGGAATGTTTTTGCGCGGACAGCGCGCGCAGTCCGCAGGCTGAAGGGGGAAGGCGGGCAGGACCCAACCTTGTTTGAATCCCTGTTTGCCATGGGGATGTGCTGGTTCCAGGAACGGCAGGCAGATCTTGTGATCTGTGAGACCGGGATGGGAGGCAGGCTGGACGCGACGAATACCATCGTGAAAGCGGATGCAGAGGTGATCACTTCGATCGGACTGGATCATACGAAGTATCTTGGGGACACGGTGGAGCTGATCGCTTCTGAGAAGGCGGGGATCATCCGTCCTGAGGTACCCTGTGTGTACAGCGCGAAGGATCCGGCAAGCGCCCGGGTAATCCGGGAGCAGTGCGAAAGGAAAGGCGCGGAGGCGATCGGCCTGATGCCGGAGCAGGCAAAGATTCTGGAACGGAGGGCCGGGTCAATCCTGGCAAGGCTTACGCTTCCTGCAGCACAGACATTGGACCTGACGATTCCATTTGCAGCGGAATATCAGGTGGAAAACGCATGCCTGGCGGCGATCTGCGCACTTCGTCTGGGGGCGCGCCGGGAATCGGTACAGACTGCGATTGCCCGGACGAAGTGGCCGGGCAGGATGGAGGAGATCCACAAGGATGTCTTCCTGGACGGGGCGCATAATCCGGACGGAATCCGTGAGATCGCCCGGGAGATCCGGAGGGTGGCCGCGCACAGGCAGGTGCATCTGCTTACTGCCATCGTCGCGGATAAGGACCACAAGGAGATGGTCCGGGAGCTGTGCCGGGGCGTAACGTATGGCAGCATTATCGTGACAACGACGGGATGGCGCAGGAAGCTGGACGCAGCGCTGCTGGCGGAGGAATTTCGTGCGGCGGGGCAGCAATCCGTTACAGTGGAGCCGGATGCCGGAACGGCCTACCGCAGGGCGGTCAGGGAGCAGGCAGGGAGTGTCCTGTTTTGCGTGGGCTCTCTGTATCTGATCGGAGATATACATTATGCTGAATTATGAAGAGGAACTGAAGAAATTCCATCCGAGCATGGATGTCAATGAAGCGGAGGACGCGATTTACAGCCGCGACCTCACCGATGTGACGGACATCCTCAAGGAGATGATGCGGGACGAGAAGGAACGCAAGAATAAGAACAAGAGCAATAGCAGGAGCGTGAAATGAAGTGCATCTACTGCGGAGCGTCCGCACAGTCTGAGGAGTACTGCCGGATCTGCGGAGCGGACCTTACCATCCCCAGGAGAATCATCCGGATTTCCAATCTCCTGTATAACCAGGGGCTTGAGAAGGCGCAGGTCAGGGATCTGTCCGGCGCGATCTCCTGCCTGAAGCGGTCCTTAAAATTCAATAAGGAGAATACCGACGCCCGCAACCTCCTGGGACTTTGTTATTTTGAGACAGGAGAGGTGGTCAACGCGCTGGTAGAATGGGTGATCAGCAATAACCTGAACGGCAGCGACAACCTGGCTGCAGGCTACATCCGCCAGCTGCAGGGCTCCAAGCTGAGGCTGGATCAGTATAATACCGCGATCCGCAAGTATAACCAGAGCCTGACCTACCTGAAGCAGGGCAACGAGGATATGGCGCAGATGCAGCTGCGCAAGGTGGTCAGCCAGAATCCGAAGTTTGTCAGGGCGATTCAGCTGCTTGCGCTGGAATACATGCACACCGAGCAGTGGGAGAAAGCCAGGGGACTGCTGAAGAAAGCAGCCAGGATTGACAATACCAATACAACGACTCTCCGTTACCTGACCCAGATCGAGGAGACGACCGGGAAGATGTCCCTGTTCGGGCGGCGCACCAGACCGAAGGTGGAGCGCAGCTCGCCGAACGCGGAGGATGAGCTTCAGGATACCCCCAGGGAAGTGTCGCTGCGCTACATGAGCGGCAACGATGTTATCATCGCGCCTACTACCTTCCGGGACAGCTCTACCGTTGCGACCTTTATCAATATCATGCTTGGAATCCTGCTCGGGGCGGCAATCGTCTGGTTTCTGACGGTGCCCGCGATCCGGCAGGGCGCCAATGACAAGGCGAACAAGCAGGTGTCTGACGCCAATACTTCACTGGCCACGGTCACGGCGACGATCCAGGACCTGCAGGATGAGGTGGCCAGCGCGAATGAGAACACGGAAACCGCAAAGAAAGAAGCAGAGACGGCCAATAAACGCGTCGAATCTTATACGGAGCTTCTGAAGGTTGCCGACCTGTATGTGAAGGGCGACCAGACGAAAACGGTGGAGGCGCTGGGCAAGCTGAACGAGAAAGACTTCGACGCGGAAGGAAAACAGCTGTATGAAGACCTGACCGCGATGGTCGGGGACGCGTTGTTTAACCAGTATTATACAGAGGGAACCACGGCTTACGTGGCGGGCAATTATGAGGAAGCGGCAAAGCAGCTTCAGATGGCAATCGATTCGGACGAGAGCGGGAAGAGCGAGCGGTATTATGACGCGCTGTACTATCTGGGATTTGCTTACCTGAATGCGGGAAACCATCAGAAAGCGGATGAGGTCTTCCAGGACTTCTCCAACCGCTATCCGGATTCCGCCTCGATGGTCACGCCGTATATGGGCACCGGATCCAATTCGGCTAATTCGAATGCCTCCGGATCCCAGGGCGCCGCGTCCATGGACAGCAATGCCTCGGCAGGCACTTCGTCCGCGGGCACCTCGTCCTCCGGCAGCAGCAACGCTTCCACACAGAATAATATCGAGATCTATTCCGGTACAAACCAGAATTCGAACAGCATCGCCTGGACGGATCCGACCACGGGGCAGGGGTACGATATGTATGGAAACCCGGTGTACACGTCGGGAAATGGTTCCGCCGGAACCTCATCCGCCCCGCAGATTGCCTGGACGGATCCGACGACAGGACAGGGGTATGATATGTACGGGAACCCGGTGTACCAGTGACACAGGGGAATCCGCCGCGGGCAAGGCATAACTATGTGATTGATTTTTGCGTTGTGCGATCGGATAAAAGACAAGCAAGATGTGCAAGTTATTCCGTGACAGGTCCTAAGGATCAAGTGTATCCAGGATGCAGCAGGATACAACAATCCGGCGCGCCATAAGGGATAAGAACCGAGCGCGCTAGTAAGGCAGAAAAATGAACGATTACACCATACGGAACACAATGGAACAAAACACCGCCGGCCCGGCCCCGGCGTCATTTACCAAAGAACAGCTCGCGGCAGGGGTAAAGGTGCCGCCGGTGGTAGAGCAGGACCTGCGCCGCATTATCAGTGACCGGCTGGAGCAGTGCGGGCTTTATTACCGGTGTTTTTCGAGAACCAAAACAGCCCAGTCCATGGCGCGCAAATTTGAACTGAAGGACCTCAGCGAGGAACACAAGCTGCAGGACCTGATCGGGGTGCGCATTAACCTGTATTTTGATGATGATGTTGACATCTGCAGGGATATCATGGCGCAGACCTTCGATGTGATTGAGTGGTCCACCTCCAAGCGCAGTGAGGATGAATTCAAGCCGGCGAAGCTCAACGGCGTCTGCCGCCTTCCGGAATACCTGAAGTCGGAGATATCGCCCCGGACCTGGGACATGTGCATCGACGATACCTTCGAGCTCCAGATCAAAACCATGTTTTTTGAAGGCTGGCATGAAGTGGAGCATGACATGCGGTATAAGGGGGAAGAGCTGTGGAGCCACTACCCCGGCTTTTCCAGGTATTTCAATTCGATCCTGGCAACCCTGGAGCTGTGCGACAAATCGATGGTGACGCTGTTTGAGGACCTGGGGCATGCCTTGTATAAGTCCGGGCGCTGGAGCGACATGATCAAGAGCCATTTCCGTCTGAAGCTCGGGGAGACCCAGCTCTATCCGGAGGTGGAGCAGATCCTCAATGAGGATATGGTACGTTCGGACAATCTTGCAAAGCAGATCTTCCGCACCCCGCGGCAGATCCTGATCGGCCAGCTGCTTTCTCGCACGCGCCATGTGCCGATCAATGTCAATACGATCATCGCGCTGCTGAATGAAAGCGTTTTCCACGATGAGCGCCTGACGGATGTATTTCACCGGACAGACGTGTTCAATGACGGGCGTGAGGATTCGGAGACGGAGGCCAGGCATTTTGAGCTGCGCCCGATGAGGCGGCAGGTTGCCTTCCAGATGAAAACCAGGGTGGACGGGAGCCGGCTGAAATCAGGCAGCCCGCCTACCGCTCAGACCGTGTTTACCCAGTGTTCGAAGATGATCTGGAAATGGATCCAGTCAAAGTACGGGGTCCTGTTCCGCAATATGCCGGAGGAGGTCCAGACCTACCACGCGGATCTTCTTGCCTACCATGTCACGGTGAAATATGACCCGGAACGCCATGTGATGAAGGTTCATGTCCGGCATATGGATCCGGAGGTAGGCGGCAGGATCTGGTATTCTGAAGCGCAGGTCTATGAACAGAAGGAGGGGGAAGGCGTAACGGCCGGGATCTGGCTGAAGGTCCTGAACGGATACGCGCAGCCGGAGCGGAGGGATTCCGCCACCGTAGAGCGCCAGTCCACCTATTTTTCCTATCCTGGATTCTATAAGAATATCGTGGATACCATCGGGACCTGCAGCGCGCTTCCGTGCTCCGGAAGGAGGCGGATCCTGCGGGAGGAGGATGTAGAGACGGTTGCCCGGGCGATTACCGATCCGGAACGCCAGTTTCCGATTGTCCTGATTATCTCCAAGGACGACGGCAGCGGGATGATGGATGAGAGCTGGCTGATGCAGTTCCGGGTTTCGGACTTTACCAGGACCGTGTGGCGCTATGCCCATGTGCTGTGCTGCTATGAGCCGGAAGGAAGAAGAATCCTCCAGCTTGCGGGGGATGTGCGGTATGCCAGCGAGCCTCAGATACCAAGGTTTTACATCTACTGGCCGGACGGAACCCAGGATGATTACAGCGCGGAGGACATCCGGAACTGTTCCTTCGGGCGCCATCTGGAGGCGCGGGGGGATGCTCGCACCTATGACATTGTGCATGGCGGGCAGGCATTTTATCACCGGATTGTAACGGATCTGCGTGACTGGAATGTGGGCGCGAACATGTGGGAAGGGTTCCAGCTGGATGTCATGACTGAGATCCCGGACTGACAAAAACTATCGTCATTTTTATGATTTGTGGGATTTTTTCCCGGACTGTTTGAGGCAGTCCGGGCTTTTTTATTGCCTGGTTTCACTATATCTTGGGGAAAATGAGCGTGAGAAAACGCTACATAAGCGAATCTGAGGGGCTGATCAAAATGCACAAAGAGGCGCTTTTGAAACAGATGTTCTATCTTGCAGAATTACAGGAAATCCATTAAGATAGCCTCATGAGTGGCAAATAGTGGTGAGTTGTGGGCCATAAGGGAGGAATTGTGGTGAATCATAAGGGAGGTTTCCACGGTTCCTGGCGAAGCAGCTCCGAGGGAGGCAGTCCGGCACGATGTTTTATGGTTCTTACAAAAACACATTAGATGCCAAGGGCAGGCTGATCGTTCCGAAGCAGTTCCGTGACCAGCTGGGAACGGAATTCATGATCACGAGGGGCCTGGATGGCTGCCTGTACGCTTATCCCATGGATGAGTGGACTGTCTTCGAAGAAAAGCTGTCTAAATTGCCGCTTACGAATAAAAATGCCAGGAAGGTCGTAAGGTTCTTCGCCGCAGGCGCGACACTCAGCGAGATGGACAAACAAGGGAGAGTCCTGATTCCGGAGAATTTGAGGGAGTTCGCCGGAATGCAGAAGGATGTCGTGGTGGAAGGCTCCATGAAGAAAATTGAGATATGGGCCAAGGAGAAGTACGTAGATGCGACCTCGGCAGATGAGATCGACGAGTCCATGGAAGCTCTGGACGGATTGGACATTGATCTGTGATTGGATCGGAATCAGGGAACGGATATGATTCCGTGAACGGATGTGATTATCAGATATCTGATGATTTGATATCCGGTCATTTGATCAGGAATGATTTGATCAGGAAAGAGTGCTTCTGGCTGTAGGGAGCGGCCAGGAGAGGCTATGCCGCGATGCTTCATCGCGGTTCCTGCCGAAAGGGAGCGGCAGGAGGCAGCCGGGGAGCCTGAGGGAGAGGTGATCCGGACGTGGGCAGGGAAGGGTCTTTGAATCAGCCAGGGGAGTGGCTGTGCAGGAGGCCGGAAGGAGGAGCGTGTGGAATTCAGACACACATCAGTCCTTCTCTACGAGGCAGTCGAATCACTGCATGTTTCGCCCGATGGGATCTATGTGGACGGGACACTTGGCGGAGGAGGTCATTCTTACGAGATCGCGAAAAGGCTTTCAAAGGGAGGAAGGCTGATCGGGATCGACCAGGATGATGCGGCCATCGAGGCAGCCGGAAAACGCCTCGGGGAGTTTGGAGATAAGGTAACCATCATCCGGGCGAATTACGCTCAGATGGGGGAGAAGCTGAGGGAACTTGGCATCTCATCAGTGGACGGAATCCTGCTGGATCTGGGAGTTTCATCACACCAGCTCGATGACGCCAGCCGCGGCTTTACCTACCGCGAGGAACAAGCGCCTTTGGACATGAGGATGGATCAAAGGCAGGAACTCACAGCGAGGGAGGTTGTGAATTCATGGCCTGTAGCCGACCTGACGAGGATCCTGAGGGAGTACGGCGAGGAAAAATATGCCGTAAGGATTGCTCAGCGGATTGGAGACTGCAGGAAA
>CAMORF010000079.1 GCA_946623485.1 uncultured Clostridia bacterium | reverse complement strand
AATAAGCAATAAGAAGCGGGAAAACTCAGAAGGAACCGAAAGGGAAAAACATGGCGAAAGAAGCGGAGAAACTAAATAAGAAGACAACAGCAAAAGCAGCACAGAAGACAACAGCAAAAACAGCAGAGGCGACGGCGGTAAAAGCAACAGCGAAGACATCAGCAAAGACATCAGCAAAGACCGCAGCAAAAGCTTCCGCGAATGCAGAGGGAAAGGTCGCTGCCAAAACGGTTGCGAAGCCAGTGAATGATGGCCCTGCAATCGGAGACGGATACGAGTTTGTCCATGACCTTGATCAGTACCTCTATGACAAGGGCGTGCACTACGATATCTTCCGCAAGCTCGGCGCGCATCCCTCCTCAAAAGATGGCGTAAAGGGAGTCCATTTTGCAGTATGGGCGCCCCATGCGGCTGCGGTGCACCTGATCGGAGAATTTAATGGCTGGGATGAGAATAATATCGCGATGGAGCGGCTGGAACCATCCGGGATCTGGGAGTGCTTCTGCGAGAATGCGCAGGTCGGGCAGATGTATAAGTACCTGATCTTCACGCAGGACGGAAGCAAGCTCTACAAGGCTGACCCGTACGCGAACCAGGCGGAAAAACGCCCGGGCACAGCATCCGTGATCGCGGATATTGCCGCCATCAAGTGGACAGACAGCGCATGGATGAAGAAACGCACTTCCTTCAAGCAGGACGAAAGCCCGATCTCCATCTATGAGTGCCATGTCGGCAGCTGGATGCGCCATCCCCATGCGGAAAAAGAAGACGGATTCTATAACTACCGTTATTTTGCCCACTCTGTGACGGACTACCTCAAGAAAATGGGCTATACCCACATCGAACTCATGGGCATCGCCGAGCACCCCTTCGACGGTTCCTGGGGGTACCAGGTGACCGGCTACTATGCACCCACCAGCCGCTATGGCACGCCGGAAGACTTTGCGTATCTGGTGAACTATCTGCACCGCAACGGAATCGGCGTCATCCTCGACTGGGTACCGGCTCATTTCCCCAAAGACGCCCACGGGCTTGCGGACTTTGACGGGCAGGCATGCTACGAGTATGCGGATCCGCGCAAGGGAGAGCACCCGGACTGGGGCACGAAGGTATTCGACTTCGGGAAGAGCGAAGTGAAGAATTTCCTGATCGGAAATGCGCTGTTCTGGATTGAGCAGTTCCATGTGGACGGCCTGCGCGTGGATGCGGTCGCGTCGATCCTGTACCTGGATTACGGCCGCCGTGACGGGGAATGGGTTCCGAACAAGTATGGCGGAAACAAGAATCTCGAAGCGATTGAATTCTTTAAGCACCTGAATTCCGTGGTACTGGGTAAGCATCCCGGCATCATGATGATCGCAGAGGAATCCACCGCATGGCCGAAGGTTACAGATACTCCGGAAAATGACGGCCTGGGCTTTACCATGAAGTGGAACATGGGCTGGATGCACGACTTTATCGAGTACATGAAGCTGGATCCTTATTTCCGCAAATTCAACCATAACCGCATGACCTTCGCGATGACTTATGCGTACTCCGAAAAGTATTGCCTGGTGCTCTCCCATGACGAGGTTGTCCATCTGAAGTGCTCCATGATCAATAAGATGCCCGGCCTGTACGATGACAAATTTGCCAACCTGAAGGCGGGATATGCATTCATGTTCGGGCATCCGGGGAAGAAGCTTCTGTTCATGGGCCAGGAATTCGCACAGGAGCGGGAATGGTCGGAAGACCGTGAGCTTGACTGGTATCTGCTGGAGGAGCCAAAGCACAGGCAGATCCAGGATTTTGTAAATGAACTTCTCCATCTCTATAAGAGCACGCCGGCCATGTATTCCGCCGACTGCATACCCGAGGGCTTCGAGTGGATCAACGCAGACGATGCGGACCGCAGTATCTATAGCTTCCTGCGCCACAGTGAAGACGGGAAGAGCAACCTGCTCTTTGTCATCAACTTTACGCCGATGGCGCGCCCCGACTATCGTGTCGGATGCACGAAGAAATGCACCTACACCCTGGTTCTGGACGGGGATGAAGAACGCTTTGGCGGACATGGCACTGCCCATCCGCTCAAGTACAAAGCAGTGGAGAGCGAATGCGACGGCAAGCCTTACTCCTTTGCCTTCGACCTTCCGCCCTACGGCGTTGCAGTGTTTAAGTACATGTAAGATTCCTGTGCACACACTCTGATAATTCCGACTGTTGCGCCGGAGCGTGAAAAGAGTCAAACCGGCTGCATGAATCACCGAGGAGCATGTATGAAGCCTGGATCAGGAGTTAAATACAGCGGACAGCTGAAGATGCATTGGACCTGGAACGTTTACCTGGCCTTGACCCTGTTTGGCCTTGCGGCCGGCCTGTTTTTTGTGGACCGGCGCGCAGGGCTCATCTGCCTGCTGTTCGCGTGCGGCTACTACTGCATCGTCCTCCTGATCTATTTTTACTACAGGCCGAAGATCTTCCAGTCGATGATCGGATTCGCAAGCCGGTACAAAGAGATCCAGGCTGAGATCCTGCGGGAGATGGAGATTCCCACCGCAATTGTTGACCAGGAAGGGTATGTGCTCTGGATGAACCGTCCGCTGTGCAGCCTGACGAAAAAAACAGAGCGGTATTCGAAGACAATCGATACCATTTTCCCCTACCTGACCAGGCCGGTATTCCCGATGAATTCGGATGCGAAGGACATCGACCTGGAATATGAGCAGAAGCATTTCCGTGCCCATATCCAAAAGGTCATGATGGATGATGTGATGGACCAGTCCATGATTACCCGGCAGGCAGGAGAGCAGGAAAACGATTCCCGGGAGGCTCCGGCACAGAGCCGTTATCCGGAAAAACAGCGCCGCTATCCGGAAAAACAGCGCAGGAGCTGGATCTATATTGTTTATCTCATTGACGAGACGGAGCTGAGTAAGCTGCGGCGGGAGAACCGGGAAGAAAAACCTGTGGTTGCCATGGTGTACCTGGATAATTACGAGGAAGCCATGGACAATGTAGATGAAGTGCATTCCTCCCTGATGAATGTGCTGATTGACCGTGAGATCAACAAATACAGCCTGGCTCACCATGCCCTGAGCAAGAAGCTGGAGAAAGACAAATACCTCCTGGTCATGAACCAGAAAAGCCTCGGCGGGCTTGAGGAGGATCATTTTTCCCTGCTTGAGGAGGTTAAGACGGTCAACATCGGCAACGATACGGTCATGACGATCAGCATCGGGATCGGTGTGGGCGGGGATGACTACAATCAGAACTATGAGTACGCGCGCGCTTCGATCGAGATGGCGCTCGCGCGCGGCGGCGACCAGGCAGTCCTCAACCGGGATGGCCAGATGAAGTTTTACGGCGGCAAATCCCACAGCTCGGAGCGCCACACCAGGGTAAAGGCCAGGGTGAAGGCCCAGGCAATGCGGGAGATCATGGAGTCCAAAGAGCGTGTGCTTACGATGGGGCACAAGATTACGGACATGGACTCCCTGGGCGCAGCCGTCGGCATATACCGCGCGGCAAAGACACTTGGCAAGCCGGCCTGGATCGTGATCGGGGAGGATTCTTCCTCCATCCGGAACTGGCTGCAGATGCTGCGGGAGAGCCGCGACTACGCGGAGGACATATTCATTTCCCATGAAAAAGCGGTGGAAATCTGCGATGACAATACGGTTCTGGTCGTCGTGGACACCGCCAGGAAAACAATGGTGGAATGTGAGGAGCTGCTTCAGAAGACGAAGACGATCGTTGTCCTGGATCATCACCGCCAGACGACGGAGCAGATTCAGAATGCGGCGTTGTCTTATATTGAACCCGGCGCGTCCTCTGCCAGTGAGATGGTATCGGAGATCCTGCAGTATTTCGAAGAAAATGTGCGCCTGAAGAGCCTTGAGGCGGATTGTCTGTATGCCGGCATCCTCATTGACACGAATAACTTTTCCACAAAGACAGGATCCCGCACCTTTGAGGCGGCGGCCTACCTGCGGCGCGCCGGCGCGGACATCATCCGGGTGCGCAAGGCGCTGCGGGACGATATGGACAGCTACAAGGCGCGGGCTGAGGCGGTCCGCCACGCAGAGATCTTCATGGATCGGTATGCCATCTCGATTCTTCCCGGAGAAGGGCTGGAATCGCCCACCGTGGTCGGGGCACAGGCGGCAAATGAGCTGCTGAACATTGTGGGCGTGACGGCTTCCTTTGTCGTGACGAATTACAGCGGAAAAGTTTACATTTCTGCGCGTGCGATCGATGAAGTCAATGTACAGATCATCATGGAACGCCTCGGCGGAGGCGGCCACATGAACAGCGCAGGCGCCCAGATGCAGGATGTCACGGAGGAAGAAGCCGTCATCCGCGTGAAAGAGATCCTCAGGACCATGTCGGAAGCACACGAGATATGAACATGGAATGACCGGCGCATTTGCGGCTGTGGATGATAACGATTAGTTACAGAGAGTTTAAGACGGAGGCTGGAGAACGATGAAAGTAATACTGCTGCAGGATGTCAACAAAGTCGGAAAAAAGGGTGACATGATCGAGGCGGCGGATGCTTACGCAAGAAATGTCCTGATCCGCAGGAAGCTTGCGGTGGAGGCAACCGGGAAGACGATCAACGACCTGAAGCTGAAAAAGGCGAATGACGAGAAGGTTGCCGAGGAGAACCTGGAGCGGGCGAAGGAACTGAAGGAAAAGCTGGATCACAGCAGCGTGACCGTGAAAGCAAAAACAGGAGAGGGAGACAAGCTGTTCGGATCTGTCTCCGGCAAAGAGGTTGCGGAAGCCGCAAAAGACCAGCTCGGGATTGAGCTTGACCGCAGGAAGATCGTTGTTGACAATCCGATCAAGACAATCGGAACCATGTCCGTGACCGTCAAGCTGCATCCCCAGGTGAAAGCGGAATTGAGCGTAAAAGTGGAGAAGCTGTGAAGGCCGGAAAATGAGGGCACAAGTAGAATTAAGCTCGGAAAATGAGGGCACAAGTAGAATTAAGCTCGGAAAATGAGGGCGCAAGTAGAATTAAGCTCGGAAAAAGACGGTGCAGGCAGGAAATATGTCTGAGATTGAGAATGCAAGAGGCGGGGAAACGGATAACGAATGGATGAGAACATAAATGAGATCCGGCGGATCCCGCCGCATAGCCAGGAGGCAGAGCAGTCTGTGATAGGATCGATGATCATCGATCCGGAAGCGATCGCTGCTGCTTCTTCCGTTCTGACAGAGGAGGATTTTTTTCAGAAGCCCTACGCGCTCCTGTTCCGCGCGATCGTGGATCTGGATGCGGCCGGCCGGCCGGTGGATTCCGTCACGCTCCAGGACCGTCTTCGGGAAATGGACGCGCCGGAGGATCTTGCGAATGAGCAGACGCTCGCAGAACTTGCCGCATCGGTGCCGGTCTCCACGAACGCGAAACACTATGCAAGGATCGTGGCGGAAAAAGCCCAGCTGCGGCGGATGATCCGTACCATGGAGACGCTGACGGCGGAGTGCTATGCGGACCGGGAGAAAGCAGAAGACCTGAGCGACAAGATGGAGAAGCAGGTGTTTCAGTTGCTGTCAAAGAGGCAGGGACGGGAGCTGACGCCGATTGCGGACATCGTTATGGATGCGCTTGACAGAATCTCTGCGGCCAGCAGCCAGAACTCTGCAATCACCGGGATCGCCACAGGATTCCACGACCTTGACTTCAAGACCAGCGGATTCCAGCCATCGGACCTGATCCTGGTAGCGGCAAGGCCGTCCATGGGAAAAACGGCATTTGTCCTGAACATAGCGGCCTACATGGCGTTCCGGGAACACAAAAGGGTTGCGATTTTCTCCCTCGAGATGTCCAAGGAACAGCTGGTAAACCGCCTGCTCGCCCAGGAATCCAATATCGATGCCACGCACCTGCGCAATGGCCGTCTGAAAGATTCGGAGTGGGAAAATCTCGTGATGGGAGCCGATGTAATCGGAAAATCGGACCTGGTCATCGATGACACGCCCGGAATATCCGTGCCGGAGCTGCGGAGCAAATGCCGCCGGATGAAACTGGAAGGCGGCCTGGACTGCATCATGGTTGACTATCTGCAGCTCATGAGCGGAAGCGGCCGCGGCGGAGACTCCAGGCAGCAGGAGATCTCAGAGATCTCCCGCGGGCTCAAGGAAGTTGCCCGTGAGATGCATGTGCCGCTGATTGCTCTGAGCCAGCTTTCCCGCGCGGTGGAACAGCGCCCCGATCACAGGCCGGTGCTGAGTGATCTCCGGGAATCCGGCGCCATCGAGCAAGACGCGGACGTGGTCATTTTCCTATACAGAGATGACTACTACAACAAAGACTCCGAACGGCAGGGAATCGCGGACATCCTGATCCGGAAGCAGCGAAATGGCCCGCTGGGTGACGTGGAACTCGTATGGCTGCCCGAATACACCAAATTCGCGAACCCCGCGAATGAACGGGACCGGGCACAGGACTTTAGCGGGGGATAAATGACATCAGCACTCTTTTTGCTACAGCATCTTTTCCGGCTTGATGGATGCTGCAGCAGGGCAAAACAACCAGGATGGGAAACTACATATATATCGCAGAATGCGCAGATGGAACCTGGTATACGGGCTGGACAACGGATCCGGAGCGGAGAATCCGTGTGCATAACAGCGGGAAAGGCGCGAAATACACCCGCTCCCGCCTTCCGGTTCATCTGATTTACACAGAAGAATATGAGACAGCAGCGCAGGCGCAGCGCCGCGAGTACGAGATCAAACACCTGACACGCGCGCAAAAGGAAGCCATTGTCCAAAGGGCAGGAGTATCACACCAGCCTGGCATCGCAAGCAGCGGCTGAGAAGATAACAAAGCACCGCACTGGAAAACAATAACAGAGGACGATAACACAGACAATAAAAGAAGGCAACTGCAGGTGACAACAGGAGAGGGCTTATGAACACAGAACAGTTTTTTGAACAGGTATTAAGCGTCCGGCTGACACCGGACCGCGAAGCGCTTGACATTATCGACCAGACGCTTCTGCCTGGAACGATCAGAAGAATCCGGCTTGAAACAAAGGAAGAGATCTGGGAGGCGATTAAGAAACTCAGGGTGCGCGGAGCGCCGGCGATCGGCGTCACGGCAGCTTATGGGATGGCAGTGCTCAGCGCAAAAAGCAAAGAGACAGACTTTGACGCATTTTACAAGGATTTCAAAGCACTGAAGGAATACTTTGCCTCCTCGCGCCCAACCGCTGTGAACCTGTTCTGGGCACTTGACCGGATGGATGCATGCGCCCAAAAGGCAGGGGAATCCGGACTGAGCATACCGGAGGTCTGCAAGCGTCTCTACAGCGAGGCGGACGCAATCCGGGAGGAAGACGTGCAGATCAGCAGAAGCATCGGAGAAATCGGATTCGGGCTGCTGAAGAACCTGAAAAAAGAGGGAGAGCCCATCGGCATCCTGACCCACTGCAACGCAGGGACGCTGGCGACCGCCAAATACGGAACCGCGACTGCGCCCATGTACATCGCGCTGGAACATGGATGGGCAGGCACTGACATGCATGTGTATTGCGATGAAACCAGGCCATTGCTGCAGGGAGCGCGGCTGACCAGCTTCGAGCTGAGTTCCGCAGGAATCACAACAACCCTCCAGTGTGACAATATGGCATCGCTCCTGATGAAGTCCGGGAAGATTGACATTGTCTTTGTAGGCTGCGACCGTGTCGCGGCGAACGGGGATGCTGCCAACAAGATCGGCACCAGCTCCGTCGCCATTCTCGCAAAACATTACGGAATTCCATTTTATGTATGCGCCCCCAGCTCCACCATCGACCTCAAGACGCCGCATGGCGGACAGATCCCGATTGAGATGAGAGATCCGGAGGAGGTGACGAAGATGTGGTACAAGGAACCTATGGCACCGGAGGGGATCAATGTCTACAACCCCGCGTTTGACGTCACCGACCACAGCTTCATCACGGGAATGATCACAGAAAAAGGACTGTGCACAGAGCCATACGGAGAAGCATTTGCGCGTGTGGGAATCGGGTGAAAACAAACGTTACAAGTCACCGTTCACCCGGATAAACCAATTGTTCAGTTGTTTTAACGAGGCGATTCTGCTATGATTGTCATGCAAGGCAGGAAGCAGGAAGATCAAAACGAACACGAATTTCAGAAAAGGAGAAAAAAGATGGCAAAATGGGTATGTAATGTCTGCGGTTATGTGCATGAGGGAGACACTGCGCCGGAAGCATGTCCGGTATGTAAGGCACCTGCCTCCAAGTTTACAAAGCAGGAAGGCGAAAAAGTATGGGCTGCAGAGCATGTAGTCGGTGTAGCGCAGGGCGCGCCGGAAGATATCCTGAAGGATCTGCGTGATATGTTTAACGGAGAGTGCTCTGAAGTTGGGATGTATCTGGCGATGAGCCGCGTAGCGATCAGAGAAGGATATCCGGAAGTAGGCGCGTTCTTTGAGAAAGCAGCCTTCGAAGAAGCCTGGCATGCAGCTCATTTCGCAGAACTGCTCGGCGAAGTTGTCACCGACAGCACGAAGAAAAACCTTGAACTCCGCGCAGAGGCAGAATACGGCGCGACCCAGGGACGTGCAGATCTTGCAAAGAGAGCGAAAGCCCTGAACCTCGACGCTATCCACGACATTGTCCATGAGATCGGCCGCGACGAGGCAAGACACGGACAAGGCTTCGAAGGCCTGCTGAAGAGATACTTCGGCTGATTT
>CAMORF010000078.1 GCA_946623485.1 uncultured Clostridia bacterium | reverse complement strand
GTACGCTGCAGCTGTTCGACGAGTCCGTCAACCTTACGAACGGCGGCCCGGCAAACGCTACGATCACCATGTCCCACTATGTCTACAACATGGCATTCGGACAGGGCGTCGGCCACTTCGGTTATTCCTCCGCAATGTCCTTCGTAATCTTCATCATGGTTGCGATCCTGGCATTTATCAATATGAAAGTAGGTGATACACGTGACTAAGGCGAAAAAGAACCGTTCGATGGTTCAGCGCAGGCTGATCCCAAGTTATATCTTTCTGATCTTCTGGTCCTTTATCAGTGTATTCCCACTGTTCTGGATGATCACTGCCGCAACGAATACCACCGTGGATGTCGCGCGGGGCAAGGTCTGGTTCGGCACCTACGCGATTGAGAATTTCAAGCACCTCCTGGCGGCACAGCCTCTGTGGAGGTCCATGGGCAACTCCTTCCTCTATTCGGTGGCGCAGACGCTTCTGTGCCTGTTCATCTGCTCCCTGGCCGGATTCGGCTTTGAGCTGTACGCGGATAAGGCGAAGGACAGGCTGTTTGCTTTCCTGCTTCTGGCCATGATGATTCCGGGTGTCGCGACGATGATCCCGCTGTTTACCATGATCTCGAAGATGGGCATGCTGAACAGCGTGTGGGGCTTCATCCTTCCCCAGGTTGCCACCCCATTTATGATCATGATGTTCCGGAACAACAGCCGGAACTTCCCGCCGGCGATCATGGAAGCAGCCCGGATTGACGGGCAGACGGAAGCGGGCATTTTCTTCAAGCAGTATATGCCGATCATGAAGTCTACCTACGCGGCAGCAGCCGTCATCACATTCATGAACGCATGGAACGCCTACCTGTGGCCGAAGGTTGTCATGACAGACAACCAGGCGCAGACCATGCCGATGCTGATCGCAAACCTCGCGGCAGGATATACGATTGATTACGGCGTGCTCATGATGGGCGTTTTGTTCTGCTCGATCCCGACGATGGTGGTATTCTTCGTCCTGCAGAAACAGTTCGCGGAAGGTATCACAGGCTCGGTGAAATAAGAACCTGCCATCTGCCTGGCGCGGAATCGTACGTAACAGGTACGGTGTAAATCGGTTGTAATTGCGCTGAAAATGAGTTTTTCTGTATGCCATCCCGCCTGCCGGGATGGCATATTGTAATAGCAGTAAAAACACTTCAGGAGGAGAGGACATGAGTGACTTCATAGTCAATATCATACACCGGCCGGAGCTTGCGCCGGAATATGCGGAGAAGGTGACCGGGAGCGGGAAGAAGGAGAATATCGGACGATCTGACCTTCGGGATGAGTCCCTGGATATCTTCCGGTTCCAGCAGGAGACTGCCCATAAAAACGGACTCAAGACAACGATCCAGATGACCTATGCCTCGATGTTTTCGGATGAGGCAGTTGCCCTTGCGAAGGAAGACCATGAGAGATGGGGGGATGAGATCGGCCTGTCCTTGCTGGGGCTTCCCTGCCAGCAATTTCGGGAAAAATACCATACACGGGAATTCTGTATCTGGATGTTCTCGATGGAGGACAAGAAAGCGATCGTAGACGATGTATTCCAGATGTTTTATGAGAAATTTGGATTCTGGCCGGAATCGACCAGCAGCTATTACCTGGACGCGGACCTGATCAATTATATCAAGGCATCCTATCCTTCGGTGAAATGCGCGGTGGCCACCTGCTGGGAGGAAGGTCCGAAGGCATACCATACCTGCAATAATTCCTGGTATACCTTCATGGATGGCGGGCCATGGGCACCCTGGATCCCGTCAAGGCAGAATACCCATGCTCCGGCCTCCTGCCCGGAGGAGGACAGCGGCATTGTCGCGATTCCGCATCTGTCCCGCGATCTTCTGGCCTGCTATGACGGGAATGGTTCCAATTTCGGGACGCATCCCCAGAATGTCCTGCGGGGCATGATCTATGACACGAAGACGTGGGAATTCCCCTATTACTACAATCTGGTGGATCAGTACAGGAGCCTTGCGAAATACAATGACGGCTATGCCTACAATATGATGTTCGTCGGTCCGGGCTGGCTGAACCAGATGGGACGCTGGGAAGCTCCCTATGCGCTTTTGAAAAAATCCTACGAGGATGGCCTGGGGTATTACGGCGAGCTGAAGAAAAAGGGCGAGCTGAAGGACATGACCATGTCGGAGTTTGCAGACTATTACCGGGCAAAGAAGAGCTACAATGAACCGGAATGCGCGCCCTGGCGGGATATCCTGTATGGCTCGGACAAGCAGCTTTTCTGGTACTGTGACGCCAACATGAGAGCCTGCATCAATATGGATCAGGGCGGTGCCCTGGTGGATCTTCGCAATTATGCGGCAAAGCAGCGGATTCCGGTGGGAGTCGGCACCGGAAACACGGTAGACGCTTCCTATCCATTCCTGATCCAGGAAAAGTACAGGGCGGGCTATTTTACCCATTACGCAGGTGCCGGGACGGTGAGAAGCGCAGTCTTTTCCTATGAAGGCCAGGAAGCGAACCTGTGCCAGTGCAGAAGCCATGCGCACCTGGAAGAACAGGAACTCGCGGCTACGGATCTTCTGTGCAGCGGGAATGGAACGAAGAAGGCGAAGACGCGCAGGCTTGTCCTGGATCCGGTTGAGCTGGAGCTTGGCAGCCTTACGTTCAAGGTTCAGACGATAGTCTCATTCCAGGAAAAGGACGCTTCCATCGCGATGACCCGGAGGGTATATGATTTCAGCCGGAAGGATGCGAAGGTTTCCCTGAAGGAATATGTCACCGCCTGCTATGGGACGACGGAGTATACGCAGGATATGACAGGAGTGGTACTTGGACTTGATTCTCCACAGGATCCGTCCGGCGCCAGGAGGCAGGAGATCCTGGAATACCAGTACCATGACCGCAGTAAAAAGATGGAAGGTGCTGAACGTTCCTGGGCGAAGATTCCGCAGGTCAAGACCAGGATGTCCATGGAATGCAGCAAGGATGACGCCTGCGGATACATCGAGGAAGGGTATGCATTTTCCCCGATGTTTACATTGGGCTGCACGATGGAGATCGGAGAAGGAGAGGAGGTTACGACATGGCTCAGGCTGGCAAGGGAAGACTGAACTACAGATGTCCTTCCTGCTTCATGCGGGACCTTGACATCGATATGTTCTATGATGCCCAAAAGGAAGAATATTATTGCATCCGCTGCCAGTATCACGGCAGTGAGGCGGATGTGCTTGAGAAAAATGAGATGGCGCGTTTCCGTTATGGCGCCATGATGAAGCGGTTTGAAACATTCGAGTAGATCGTTTTTCGTTAGGAGAAAAGAGAACTATGCAAAACTTTAGCCTTGATATGATCGATGACCCCGCAGTATTTAAGGTCAATGTCCTGCCGGCCCATTCGGATACGGTGATCTGCGGCCCGGATGGCCATCCCCTGAGCCTGTCCCTGAATGGGATGTGGCGCTTCCACTATGCGGAGAATCCGGCTTCGATCGTCACGGGATTTGAAAAGCCCGGGATGGATGTGAGCGGATGGAAGGAGATTCCGGTTCCCTCCAATATCCAGATGCAGGGATATGACGCGCCGGCTTATGTCAACTCCCAGTATCCCTGGGACGGCCGGGAGAACCTTGCGCTTGGCGAAGCACCGAAACGTTTTAATCCGACGGCCCAGTATGTCACCTTTTTTGAAACCCCGGAGTCCTGGCAGGGGATGGAGGTGCGTGTCCGTTTCCATGGCGTTGAATCCGGTTTTGCACTGTGGCTCAACGGAACATTTGTCGGCTACAGCGAGGACTCCTTCACGCCGTCTGAATTCGACCTTACCCCGTATCTCCAGGAAGGCGTGAACCGGCTGGCTGTCCTTGACTTTAAGTTCACCAACGGCTCCTGGCTGGAAGATCAGGACATGTACCGGCTGAGCGGCATCTTCCGTGATGTGGAGCTGTATCCGGTTGCGAAAGCCCACGTGGAGGATGTGCGGATCAAGGCAGATCTCGATGGCGCGTTTTCAGGCGGAATTCTGGATACAGAGGTGAAGGTTTCCGGGCAGACGCAGGGCGCAAAGCTGACATGGGAGCTTTTGGACAGGGGCGTCGCGAAGCCGGACGCGGTCCGGGAAATTGCATTTTCGGGAGATGAGTGCGTCGCCGCCGGAGAGGTGGTGCTTCAGAAAGCAGAGGAAGGCGTTTTCGGAAGGATCAGCGCGGCTGCTGCTTCCATTCATGCAGAATTAGAGCAGGTACAGCCCTGGAGCGCGGAGATGCCTTACCTGTATGAACTCAGGCTTTCCCTATCCGCGCAGGATGGGAGTGTCCTGGAAACCGCGGCGGAATATGTTGGATTCCGGCACTTTGAGATGAAAGACGGAATCATGTGCCTGAACGGCAGGCGCATTGTCTTCAACGGAGTGAACCGGCATGAATTTTCCTGCGACACAGGGCGTTCGCCCCGCAGAGAGGATGTGGAGAAGGACATCCGGATCATGAAACGGCATAACATTAACGCGATCCGTACCTGCCATTATCCGAACGCTTCGATCATCTACCGGCTGGCCGACCTTTACGGGCTGTACATGATTGCCGAGACCAACATGGAGACCCATGGAAGCTGGTGTTTCCCGGCCTGCAGGGAAGAGGAGAAGCTGCCTAACGATCATCAGGAATATCTTCCGATGATGCTTGACCGGGTCCGTTCCCAGTATGACCGGGACAAGAACCATCCGGCGATCCTGATCTGGTCTTGCGGAAATGAAAGCTACGGCGGCCAGGTGATCTATCAGATGTCGCAGCATTTCAAGGAACTGGATGATACGCGCCTGGTGCATTATGAGGGCGTTATGCATGACCGGCGGTACAATGACACCTCCGACATGGAGTCCCAGATGTACACCAGCGCGGCAGACGTGGAACGCTTCCTGGAGGAGCATGACGAAAAGCCGTTTATCCTGTGCGAATACACCCACTCTATGGGGAATTCCAATGGCGGGATGCATCGTTATATCGAGCTGAGCGAGCGGAATCCTCGTTATCAGGGCGGTTTTATCTGGGATTTCGTGGATCAGGCTGTGCGCAGGAAGAACCGGTATGGCGAGGAATATCTGGCTTATGGCGGAGACTGCGGCGAACGTCCGACGGATTATGATTTCTCAGGAAATGGAATCATCGATGCCACGCGCAGGCCTTATGGAAAGATCCAGGAGATCAAGTATAATTACCGGACCATCAAGGCAGAGGTGGATGGCTGTCAGGTGAAGATCACCAATAAGAACCTGTTTGTTCCGACCAGCGTGTATGACTGCGTGGTTCAGGTCGAAAAGGAAGGGAAGCTCCTGCTGCGGGCAGGCCTGGATACGGATGTAGCCCCCCTTTCCCGGCAGGTTTATGATCTCCCCATTGCGAAGGAAAGCATATTCCGGGAGGAAGGAGAATATGCTGTCACGGTTTCGTTCCTGCTGAAGGAAGATTCGCTCTGGGAGAAAAAAGGATATGAGGTTGCATTCGGACAGAGCGTGATTACGGTTGGAAATGTACTTCCCCGGAGCCTGACGGAGATGCCTCGCGGAATGCAGGATGCTGCCATCCTGGGAGCACGCACCCTCAGCGCGGACCAGACAAAGCGCGGGGCTTCCGGGCTTGAGGTTGTGGAAGGAAAGATGAACCTGGGCGTTAGGGGAGAGCATTTTGAGGTACTGTTCTCTGCCATGAAGGGCGGCATCGTTTCCTACCGTTTCGGCGGAAAGGAATTGATCGATGAGATCCCGCGCCCGAATTTCTGGCGTGCTCCGGTGAGCAACGATGCAGGAAACCGCATGGCCTCCCGCCTGGGAATCTGGAAGATAGCCAGCGATTACCAGGAGTTCAGCGATCCGCAGAAGGGGATTTTTGACGCTTCCCCGGACGAGGATGGGACTTATCCGAAAATTACGCGTACCGAGGATTACATCGAGATCATCTGGAAGAAGTTCCTCCCGGTTCTGTGCCCCGGAAAGCCACTGGACGGATCCAATCAAGGTGCCGGAGCCCCAGGCGGGCAGGAAATGGCGCTGGGGTGCGTCACCTGCCTGACGACCTACCGGGTGTTCGCGGATGGAACGGTCCGCTGCATCCTGGATTATGATCCTGCGTATGAGCTGCCGCCCATGCCGGAGTTTGGCTGGATGTTTGCGATCAGCGCGGATTATGATCATGTGACCTATTACGGGAACGGGCCGGAAGAGAATTACTGTGACAGGAAGGAAGGCGTAAAGCTTGGCGTTTATACCAGGACGGTGCCTGACATGATGGAACGCTACCTGGTGCCGCAGGAGACCGGCAACCGCACAGGAGTGCGGTGGGCAAAGGTAACGGACAGAAGCGGCCACGGAGTTCTGGTAAGCGCCGCCGGGTTCCCGGACAGCAAGGATGACCAGGCATCCATCCCCGGGACAATGGAATTCTCAGCCCTGCCCTACAGCCCGGATCAGCTGGAGAATGCGCGGCATCCCTATGAGCTGCCATCAGTGCACAAAACCTGGATCCGCTGCTCCCTGAAGCAGATGGGGGTAGCCGGCGATGATAGCTGGGGAGCCAGGCCTCATCCGGAGTACATGATCCCGAATACACGCAGGCTTGTGTTCGCCGTGGATTTCAAGGGGATCTGAATTGTTATCGTAAACGAATTTAATTCGTTTACGTCCGCCTGGCGCACGCCGCTAAAGCGGTATCATTCCGCTGTGCGCCCGTGCGATCCTCGCCGGAGGCGTTATAGGAAACGCATTTTCTGAATGCGTTTCCTATATTTTCATCCCATAAAACTGCCTGGTTGTGGTAAAATGAGAGCAGTATATCGAAAGGATTCAATTCGGGAGGAGGGAATCGGATATGTTGAAGGATGGCAGGATACTCATCGGGAAAAGCGGCGATGCGGAATGGTTTCTGGATCCTGCGATGGCAAACCGGCATGGGATGATTGCAGGCGCTACCGGAACGGGAAAGACCGTAAGCCTGAAGGTTCTGGCAGAGTCATTTTCGGATGCAGGCGTCCCCGTGTTTCTTGCAGATATCAAGGGGGATCTTGGTTCTTTGGCGCAGATGGGCAGTGATGAGCCGCATGTGACGGAAAGAATCCAGTCCATGAACCTTGCCGCGGACGGCTTTGCCTACAGCAGGTATCCTGTCAGCTTCTGGGATGTTTATGGCGAGAAGGGTATGCCGCTGCGTACTACCATCTCAGAGATGGGGCCGCTTCTTCTTGCCAGGGTGCTTGGCATCAATGAGCTGCAGACAAACATACTCAGTATTGTATTTAAAATTGCGGATGACCAGCAGTTGCTCCTGATCGATACCAAGGATCTGAAGGCGATGCTGAATTATGTGCAGGAGAATTCCAAAGAATTCGCGCCGCAGTACGGGAACATCGCGCCGGCCTCCATTGCGGCCATTACGCGCGCGATTGTTTCGCTGGAGACACAGGGCGCTGACCAATTTTTCGGGGAACCTGCCCTGAACATTCTGGACATGCTTCAGACGGATAACGGAAAGGGTGTGATCAGCCTTCTGGACTGCAGGAAGCTGATTATGAATCCGGACATGTATTCTACGTTTCTTCTGTGGATGCTGTCGGAGCTGTATGAGATGCTTCCGGAGGTAGGGGACTGCCCAAGGCCAAAGATGGTTTTCTTCTTTGATGAAGCGCATATGCTCTTTGATCATGCGTCCAGGGATCTGCTTTCCAGGATTGAGCAGACAGTCAAGCTGATCCGTTCCAAGGGGGTCGGCATCTTCTTTGTCACACAGAATCCGGGAGATATTCCGGATGGGATCATGAGTCAGCTTGGCAACAAGATCCAGCATGCTCTCCATGCCTATTCCCCCAATGAACTCAGGCAGGTGAAGGCAGCGGCGAATACCTACCGCGCAAATCCGGCCTTTGATACTGCGGAGGTGATCCAGAGCCTGGCGACGGGAGAAGCGATCATCTCCACGCTGGATGCCAATGGTGTCCCCGGCATCGTGCAGCGCTGTTTCATTCTTCCGCCGCAGTCCTTTAACGGTGCGGCAGATGACATGATGCGGGACTCTCTGATCAAGGGAAGCCTTCTCTATGCCCGGTATGCGAATGCGGTTGACCGGGACAGCGCTTATGAATTCCTGCAGCGGATGGGTCTGGAAAAACAGGCGGCCGCAGAGCGGGAGGCGCAGCAGGCAGCCGCCGCCAAGGCAGAGGCTGCAGCGCAGAAGCTTGCCCAGAAGGAGATGCTGGCAGCGCAGAGGGAGGCGGAGCGCGAAGCAAAGAGAAAGAAAGCAGAGATCGGACGAGTTGCCAAGACTGTCACGGGAACCGTCGGAAGACAGCTTGGCAACACCATCGGCGCTTCGGTGGGAGGATCCTTCGGGAAGACGCTCGGCGGGAACATCGGAGCGCAGCTGGGCAGAAGCATTCTGGGCACGCTGTTCAAAGTATAAAGAGTGTAAGGCATCAAATTGTGTGCCGCCTGCCGGTCAAACACTGTGGAAAAACGTAGAAAACGATAAAAACGCTTTTGCGGTTTACGGTTGGTTTATGGTTCAGGAAGCGATTCGGGGGTGATTTTCCTCTTGTCATGAGTACGGAAATATGATATATTTTTCGTCGTGTGAAAAAACTAGATGGTCCTCTGTTGCAGAATCAGTGAAAACTTTTGCCTTTACAGTCAGCAAGGAAGCTGGCGATAAACCCGCCTTTGGCGGGTACGCCTCTTCGAGGCTAGGCG
>CAMORF010000077.1 GCA_946623485.1 uncultured Clostridia bacterium | reverse complement strand
CGGCAGAGAATATCCTGAAATATGGTTTTGCTTTCCAAGGAAAGGAATGCCTGATCCGAAAGCGCTGCAGCGAGGCTTTCTGACGACGCAATCGGAAAATTAGACACGCAAGATGATCAGCTTATTTCTGAACAGGTACTAAGTGCAAGAGAAGGAGGAGAATATGGCGGACAGACCACACAGCAGGAAGGTGAAGGTTGTTGAAGGCACGGCGGAGGTGAAGAAGGGAGAAAAAGTGGAATCCCAGCTCCGCGCTTCCCAGAGAGAAGCGCAGGACAGGCAGCAGGAAAAAAGCTCGGAGAAGGAGTCATGAAAGAAGGAATCATGAAGAAAATGAGATGGCTCAGGTGCGTTGTGTTGCTGGCGGCTTTTGCGGCAGGGCTGATATGCCAGGGGGCGTACGCGAAGGGGACGGATACCAACGATACACAGGTAGACGGGCTGGTCGCGTCCGGTGCGCGGGGAAAATATACGAAGCTGCGCGGAAAGGGCAAGGATAAGGTTACGCTCATGGTTTACATGCTTGGCTCGGACCTTGAAAGCAAGAGCGGCATGGCAACGGCGGACCTGAATGAGATGGTCTATGGCGGCATAGACAATCCGAAGGTAAATGTGATTGTGGAAACCGGCGGATGCAGGAGATGGCGCAATTCTGTGATCAGCGCGAAGAAGCTGCAGCGCTGGGATGTGAGCAGTGAGGGAATTGCTCTTTTGGAGGAAAAGCGGCTTGCGCCGATGACGGAGGAAACAGAACTGGCTGATTTTATCCAGTTCTGCAAAATGAAGGCGCCGGCAGACCGGTATCTTCTGATCTTCTGGGACCATGGGGGCGGATCGGTAAGTGGATTCGGGCATGATGAGAATTATCCGAATGACACGATGAATATCGGAGAGATCGCGAAGGCGCTGAAAAGCGGGGGCGTGAAATTTGATTTCATCGGGTTTGACGCCTGCCTGATGGCTACCCTGGAAACAGCAATCGCAATCGAGCCGTACGCGGATTACATGATCGCGAGCGAGGAATCGGAGCCCGGGACCGGCTGGTATTACACCAACTGGCTGAAGATGCTGAATGAGAATTCCTCTACCAATACGCTGAATCTTGGAAGGCAGATCTGCGATGACTTTACGGCGAAAAATGTGATGTATGCATCGACCACGGGGACGACCCTGTCGGTGACGGACCTGTCCGAGCTGGACGGAATCGTGTCAAAGTGCCTGGCTTCCTTTGGGAGCGGCCTGACGCAGATGCTGAAGCAGAAGGATTACATGAGCGTGGCCAAGGCGAGGAACGCATGCCGGGAATTCGCGCCCTCCAGCAGGCTTGATCAGGTTGACCTGGTTGATTTCTGCAATCGCCTCGGCACTGCGGAGAGCAGAAAGCTGGCGGAAGCGGCCCGGTCCGCAGTCAAATACAACCGTGTGAACCATGTATCCAATGCATACGGGCTCAGCATTTATTTCCCCAATTCCAGCCTCAGAAGCGTGAATTCCATGATCAGCCTGTGTGAGGACATCGGCGTGGATTCCGGCTGGACGGAGGGGATCCGTACCTATGCGACGATGGAGCAGTCCGGGCAGATCGCTGCCAGCTCTGCGCAAAGCTGGGGAAATTCCTCAGGAAGCCTGATGGACATCCTCCTGGGATCCGGAAGCAGCGCAGACGGAAGCTACGACACTTCCCAGACAACAAGCCTGCTGGATGCACTGTTCGGATCTGCAGCCGATGCTTATACCGACAGCTATGATACCTATGATTCCTATGACAGCATGAGCCAGTCAGACCTCTATGGCCTGCTCTCCCAGGCGGGATACGGAGCGCTCTATGGCAGCCCTCAGGGATCCTCCTATGAAAATGCTTACGGCTCCCAGGGGTCATCCTATGGAAGCGGTTACGGCTCCTATGACGCCTCTTACGATCCGTACGGCGGGGCATATACATCTTCTTCCGGAAGCCTTCTGGACATTCTGACCGGAGGATACGCTTCGACGGACGGCCAGTATTATGGCGGAAATAACTATTCGTCTATCTGGTCGGATGAGGTGCAGGAGGACCCTTCCGTCGGCGGAAGTCTGCTGAGCCTGGCGGCCGACCTGCTCTTCGGACGTGCCCCCGTCAGCTCCACAGAGCTGGCACTGACCCAAAAGGATGGGAAACAGGTGCTTTTGCTTGATGAAGAGATGTGGGATCAGATCACTGCTGTGGAGCTTGAGGTGTTTGTGGATGATGGCGGCGGCTATCTGGACCTTGGCCTTGACAATGTCCTGTCCTATACAGAGGATGGGGATCTGATCGATGCCTGGAATGGAACCTGGCTTACACTCAATGGGCAGCCTGCGGCTGTTTATCCGATCAGTGATGAGGATGAAGACGGCGACGGGCTTTACATCACAAGAAAATTCATCCCGGCATTGCTGAATGGAGACAGGATCAACCTGATCGTTGAATTCAATGAGGAAACCGGCGAGGATACCGTGCTCGGCGCTGAGCGGGTGCTGTCCACAGGCGTGCAGGAGAAGGGGTATACCCCTCTTTCCGGCGGCGACACCATCCAGATGATCTGCGATTACTTTACTTATAAGGGATCTTTTGAAGGAAGCTATCGCCTTGGAGAAGCGATTACCGTTCCGGAGGATGGACAGCTTACGGTTGCGAATATGACCATTACCGGCGAAGAACGCATGCTCTATACGGTCCGCCTGACAGACCTGTACCAGGCGCATTACTGGCTGCCACTGCTGGAAGCGTAAGGATGAAACAGGGGAGGACGCTCCTTAGAAGGTTCAGAAGAAACTGAGAAAGGCAGGCTTCAAAGGCAAGATTGTAAAGAAGTGAAGAAGCATGGTCTGGAGATATGAACCGGGCTGAAACAAGAGGAGCTGTTCGAGATATGGACAGCTCCTTATGTCAGAGTAATGCACTTTAATGATTTAAAATGCTATTAAGAGATTGTCCTGAGGAAATGAAAAAAGTACTTGCATTTTTTTTCGGGTTGTGGCATAGTAAGCAAGTACGAGATACAAAGCAGTCATGGAGACGTAGCTCAGCTGGGAGAGCAACTGCTTGACGTGTAGTAGGTCACAGGTTCAAGTCCTGCCGTCTCCACTCTGCAAAAAAGCGGAAGGTATTCATTGCCTTCCGCTTTTCTTTGAATTATACAGGGAAATGCATAGGATTTTTCTTTGAGCGTGCTCAGCTCCAGACAATCGGAGAAATAGACAGGCAAGATGAGGAAAACGCCGAAAAACCTGGATGAATTGTGGAATTCTGGTTGACAAGGCGCATCTGATCATTCATAATAAAAATGTGCGAATATTCTGAGCCGGTGACGGCTGTTCGTTTACAATTATTTATGCCAACTGTCTATCGTCTCTTCGAAGACGAATTTCTCCACTTACCCAAAGAAAGGAACCGCGAAAGCGGTTCCTTTCGACGTTTCGGGGGAAAAGGTACTTATGCCTCGTCGCAGGATCGCCTCCGCATCAGACGGAGGCGATCCTGTGAGATTGCAGAAAGGAGCGTCCATGAAGAAAACACTTGTGATCGGGTCTGCGGTTTGCGATGTTGTGATTCCGGTTGACCATCTGCCGGTAAGGAGCGAGGATATCAATCTTTATCATCAGGAGCTGTCGATTGGCGGATGTGCGTTTAATGTCTGTGACATGCTGAGACATTTCGGGGTACCGTTTATCCCGTTCTTGCCGGTGGGCGGGGGCATATACGGCAGGTTTGTTCAGGAGAACCTGGCCCGGCGGGGGATTGTATCAGCCTGCCCGTCCCCGGATGCGGAGAACGGATGCTGCTACTGCCTCGTGGAACCGGACGGAGAGCGGACATTTCTGTGCTATCATGGCGCGGAGTACCTGTTTGAAGAGGAGTGGTTTTCCGGGTTTGAAGAAAGCAGGGAAGCCGGGCAGACGGACAGTGTATATGTCTGCGGGCTGGAGGTTGAGGAAACGACCGGAGAGCGGATCCTCGCGTTTTTGGAACGGCACCCGGAGTACCGTATCTTCTTTGCCCCGAGCGCGCGGATCTGCAAGATTCCTGATGAGCGGATGAACCGCATCCTGGATCGTCATCCGGTCCTGCACCTGAATGAGGAGGAAGCGCTCCGGTTTACGCGCTGCCAGTCTGTGGAGCAGGCGGGGACATGGCTCAGGAAGCGTACCGGCAACACGGTGCTTATTACCTGCGGCGCGGAAGGATGCCTTGTTTTTGAACAAGGGGAAACGTCTGCGGTCAGGGTTGCCCCTTTCCCGGTGGGGAACGGGGGAGATACGATCGGCGCCGGGGACAGCCATATCGGAAGTGTAATCGCGCTGCTTCACCTGGGATATGGGATGGTGGAGGCTGTGCGCGGGGCAAACCGTGTTGCGGCAGCTGTCGTAAGCAAGAAAGGAGCGAACCTGGGGGATGAGGCATTTGCCGCACTTTCCGGTTTGTTGTGAATGTTGTAATAATAGCTGCCATCCTCATTATTTATTATGGAAAACAACCAGATACAGTGTTATAATGATTCCATGTTCAAACATAGGAACATGAGACATGGCAGTCGAAAACATCAGAAGACTGGCGTGAATCGCTTGAGATTAGAAAGGAAGGAAAGATATGGCTACTCCTCATAATAGCGCGGAAAAAGGGCAGATCGCAAAGTCGGTACTCCTTCCGGGCGACCCGCTCAGGGCAAAGTTCATCGCGGAGAATTTCCTGACAGATCCGGTACAGTTCAACAGCGTCCGGGGAATCCTTGGATACACGGGAACCTACAACGGGAATCCGGTGTCTGTTATGGCGACCGGCATGGGCTGCCCGTCGATCGGGATTTATTCCTACGAGCTGATTCATTTTTATGACGTGGAAAACCTGATCAGGATCGGATCGTGCGGCGCCCTGCAGCCGGAGCTGAAGCTTGGGGATATCGTGATGGCCCAGGGATCCTGTACGGATACCAATTACGCGGCCCATTACAACCTGCCGGGGCAGTTCTGCGCCATTGCGGATTTCGGCCTGCTCATGAAAGCGAAGGAGTCTGCGGAGCGCCACAGTTTCCGGTACACGGTCGGGAACGTCAACTGCACCGACATCTTCTATGAAAAAGGCGAATCCTGGAAGGAATGGGCGAAGATGGGAGTCCTTGCCAGCGAGATGGAAAGCTTTGCGCTTTACTGCAACGCGGCGGAAGGGCATGTGAAGGCGCTTGCCATGTTCACGGTTTCCGATTCCCTGGTGACCGGAGAAGAGATGTCCGCCATGGACCGGCAGACCAGCTTCACGAACATGATGACCGTTGCACTGGAGACGGCGTGCGGCGGCTGAAGAATAGGTGCCGGGAATCAGGATCAGCTCAGAAAAATCTCTCTTGCTTGTCTGTTTTCTTGAGCGGTTATTTCTGAGCAGTTCCTAAATGACACATTACAGAAGGGCATTCCAGGAAGCAGGCAACGGATCTGGGCCGGCTTTCTGAGCCGGGGCGCTTATAGGATCTGTAATATCGTAATGCTGCTTGAGCATTCTGCTCAGTTGATATGATTACAGAGCCTTAAGAACCGCTACCGTCATGATATGAATTCGATTCATCCATGGCAGGTTCTTTCTGCAGGGAGATCATGCGGAGGAGCGCTTCGCAGTAATACATGTTACTGAAACAGGAAACATCAGATCTATACACGTATTATCAGTTTGAAGGAGGTAGATTATGAGAAAACTTACAACCCTGCTTGCCGCTTCCATGACTGCAGCGCTGGCTTTGTCTGCCGGAATGACTGTGATGGCTGACGAGCCGGATTTCACCGGAGAGGGCTCCATTGCTTACATCGTGACAGGCCTTGGTGACATGTCATTCAACGATTCCGGTGAAGTCGGCATGAATGTTTTGCGCGCGGCCGGATATGATGTAAAGACGGTCGAGACCGGTGATGATGCATCCGGCTATGAAGACACGATGTATGACCTGCTGGATACCGGTTACGATTATGTGATCGCGAGCTCCACGTACAAGGATCAGGTGGAGCTGGTTGCCCCGGAATATGAAGATACCAAGTTTATCCTGTTCGATGTCAACTCGGATACGGAAGTGGCGTCCGACAACATCCTGTACATCTACTTCAAGCAGAATGAGTCATCCTACCTTGGCGGAATCGTAGCGGCAGGCATGTCCCAGAATGGCGCCATCGGTGCGATCGGCGGCGTTGAGAACCCGGTCATCAAGGACTTTATTACAGGCTTCGTAGATGGCGCACTTTCCTACAATCCTGACATCAAGGTCAGCACCGGCTGGGTTGGCGACTGGAGCAATACCGCCAAGATGAAGGAGATCTGCAATACCCAGAATTCCAGCGCGGATGTTGACATCTTCTTCCCGATCGCAGGCGGCGCTGGAACAGGTGCTTTTGAAGCGGCAACCGAGATCGATGGCGCATGGGCGCTTGGCGTTGACTCTGACCAGTATGCGGCATTCATCGACAGCAATGAGGCATTTGCAAGTGTAATTCCGACCTCTGTTACCAAGGAAGTCGGCAATACCATGGTAAGCCTGTTCGAGGATCCCTCCTCCATCGAGTGGGGCACCCTGCGGGCAATGGGCGTTGCGGAAGACGCAGTCGGCCTTGCTGAGAATGAGTACTATGAAGAAGTTGTCCCGGAGGAAGTGCGTGAAGCAGTTGAGGAAGCCAAGGAAGGCATCAAGGACGGATCCATCGTCGTGAGGTCCTACTTTGACGGAACCGAAGATGATTACGCTGAACTGATCGGTTCTGTAGGCTGACCGCAAAACCGGGACAAGGCATTGTCCCTGAGGGAAACCCTGCAGCCATCACGGCGCAGGGTTTCTTTTGCACCAAAGAGGGAGTGTTGTCCGGAAGGCCGGGGCGCAGCGGCTGCGCCGGCAGCCTGCCGGTTTTGAGGGAAGAGCTTGTTTTTGAGGGAAGAGCTTATGGAAGCGTTAAAAATGGAGAATATCACGAAGATCTATCCCAATGGCTTCGTGGCTAATAAGGATATTACCTTCTCCGTCCAGCAGGGTGAGATCCATGCTCTTGTGGGAGAGAATGGCGCGGGAAAGACAACCGTGATGAAGGTGCTGTTCGGGATGGAACAGCCGCAGGAAGGTAATATCTATGTCAATGAAAAGAAGGTAAAGATTTCGTCTCCGCTGGAAGCGATCAGCCTTGGCGTCGGCATGGTTCATCAGCATTTCATGCTGCTTCCGTCCATGACGGTTGCGCAGAATGTGACGCTGGGCATGGAGCCGAAGAAGGGCGGCCTGGTAGACGCGGAAAAAGCCGTCCGGATGACGCAGGAGATGTCGGATAAATATCATTTCGGCCTGGATGCCCGCGCCCGTGTGGCAGACCTGCCTGTCGGACTGATGCAGAAGGTGGAGATCCTCAAGGCACTGATCCGCGGCGCGAAGGTGTTGATCCTGGATGAGCCGACTGCCGTTCTGACCCCGCAGGAGACCAGGGAGCTGTTTGAACAGTTGAAATTGCTCCGGGAAAATGGACACTCCATCATCTTCATTTCCCATAAACTGGAAGAGGTCATGGAGCTGTGCAATAACGTCACGGTGCTGCGGCACGGATACTGCAACGGGACCCATCCGATTGAAGAGCTGGACGCGGCGAAGATCTCCCGCCTGATGGTGGGCCGCGACGTTGTGCTGAAGATCGAGAAGGAAGACCCGAAGCCGGGCAAGCCTGTCCTGGAGGTCAACGACCTTGTATGTGTCAACAGTGAAGGAAAGAATGCCGTAGACCATGTTTCCTTTACGATCCGGAGCGGCGAGGTCGTGGGAATCGCCGGCGTGGAAGGGAACGGGCAGAGCTTCCTGTCGGATGCCATCAGCGGCATGATCCGGTATGATTCCGGGACCGTGAAGCTGAATGGAAAAGATATCGGCGGATTGAAGATCAAGGACATCCGCCAGAGCGGGATGGCCGTGATCCCGGAGGACCGCATGACGGTAGGATGTGTCAACGATCTTTCGGTCAGGAGCAATGCCATCGCGGACCGCTATGACAAGAAGGAGAATATGAATGGCATCTTCCTCAACGGAGGGCGGCAGAAGAAGATTACGGAAGACCTGATCAAGGAGTTTGAGATTTCCTGTGACAGCCAGGATGAGGCAATCCGTTTCCTGTCCGGCGGCAATATCCAGAAGGTGGTTGTTGCCCGCGAGTTTACCAGCGGCGCGAATTTTGTGGTGGCGAACCAGCCGACCCGCGGCGTGGATGTCGGCACGGCAGAGATGATCCGCAAGTACCTGGTACGGATGACCCGCGAGAAGGAGATCGGCTCTCTTCTGATTTCCGCGGACCTGAATGAGATCCTGGAAGTCAGCGACCGGCTCCTGGTCATGAAGGAAGGGAAGATCGTTGCGGCGTTCCCGAAGGCGAACGTGGTCGATGTCGATGAGCTGGGTGAGTACATGCTGGGCATCAAGACCATGACTGCCGAAGAAATGGAGGGCCTGTTATGAATAATGCGAAAAAGATCGAAGCCTCGTTTGGCCTGTTCCGGATCCTCGTCGCGGTCGTGCTTGCCTATGTGATCGCCCTGATTATCCTGGCGATCATTTCCGATGACCCGGTCTTTGTCATTGGCCAGTTCATTACCGGGCCGTTCTCGACGTTCCGGAGATTCGGCAATATTCTTTCCACCATGATTCCGATCATGTTCACCGGTATCTGCATGTGCTTTGTCTATGCGATCAACAAGTTTAACCTGGTCGGAGAAGGCGCGGTGAA
>CAMORF010000076.1 GCA_946623485.1 uncultured Clostridia bacterium | reverse complement strand
CTGCATCCACAAGAGTCTGAGATTCTTTCTTTGTCTTATTATTGTTTTGTCCCGCCATTACCTTCACCAGACCTCCTGGCCAGACAATCAGACTTCCCATCACAAACAGACAGACCACGGCAGTATACAACATTAATTTCAAACTATGATTACGCATCCTATCAGCTCCTACCATCGTTGAAGTGTCTCAGTGTTTCGTTCCATGCCAGGCTAAGTGTGGGATACAAGACACAAAGCATGTGCTTGTTTAAGCATATCTCATTTCGCACTGCATTACAACATATGCATTTTGAAAACATACGGCATGTGGTGGTTCTTGCTAAACTAAAATATGCAGGATAAATCAGCTCGTGAAAATGGCCGGAATAAAACAATCTTTCAGAGATAGCATTCTATCGTTCTGTCATTCTTTTGCTTCTTGGCTTCTTAACGATAGCTGTATACGGTAATTCATAAATGAACATATTGAAATGAAACAGGGAATGAAACAGGTGACGGGAACGAAGGATGCAGATCATAAGCTGCCTGCTCCTCACGGATGATATTCTTCCTGGTTGAAGAATCGGCAACGGAAAAAAGCTTCTGCCCGGTGTTGAGCGGGGTGCCTGTCTGTTCCTCAATCGTCTGATTGGTATAGTCATGTTCCCGAATTTGCTCTTTCCTCTCATCTGCCGACATGAAAATATCTCCTCTCCTCTATAAAATCTTATCTCAAAACGTTTAGGACCTGCTCAAAAATAACTGCTCAAGATTTCGCAGGAATTTTCTTCGAGGTCGCGGGGCAGAATGAGGGCGCATAGCGGGCTATGTAACCGAATCCTGCCCTGCGAGATCAGGAAAAAAGAAAAGAAAGATGACAAAGGCGTTATAATCAGCATTCCTTTACGAGTTTTCCGGTCATATGTTCCGGTATCAGCGCGAACAAGAGTGTTCCAGGCCCGGAATTCCGGATCTCGCTCTCAATATAGGTTTCATCTGCCGTAAACTTATAGCTGAGCCGCCGGGAGATCTCATATGTTTTCGCACGGTCTTCCACGAATACGATTCTGCCAAAAACAATTACACTTCGAAAACGCAAAAACCATTCATCCTCTTGCCGGACTCCCTTGTCATACACACAGAAGGATACTTTATCATGACGCCTGAGCGCATCGATCTTATGTCCTGCCTTTCCTCCGTGGAAATAGATCCTGCCGTCTGCCTCACAATAAAAATGATTCATCGGCATCCCATATGGGTAATCATCATCTCCCAGCACAGACAATACGCCCCGTGGCTCATGTTTCAAAATGTCAATGCACTCCTCTTCTGTCAGCTGCTGTCTGATGCGTAGCATTTCTCTGAACATTATCATCCCTCCTCCCAAAAAGTGCTATTTGGCGCCCGACTAACTGGTATTCTTCAGAACGCTATACTTTGTCGCCGCTGAAAACGGAATGAGATCATCATAATTGCCAATATATGTGCTCATTCTCGACATTGCTGATATCTGGAAAACACAATCACCTTTCCCAACGTTTCCCAACATTGCAGCTTTGTCTACAGTTCCGAACCAAGGATTCTGAGCGCGGCCAGCTTCCATTGCAGCGCACTCAGCATGGTGCAGAGGGCCAGCATGACCAGAATCGCATAAAAAACGCCGATTCCAAAGGTGGTCTGGCTAAATGTCTCCGGCCTGAAGCCGAACCATCCTGCCGGTGCAAGGTAATTCAGGAAAGGATATGGAGCCCCCATTTCCCTGGGCCAGCGAAGACCGAGAGCTCCTGCCGCCAGTACGAAGATCAGATACACACCCAGAGGGACAAGGCCGTAGAAGATATGCGCTCTGCTGTAGGGGATCCTGGCATCATGGAGAAAAAAATCCGCCGTCACCAGCGCAGGGTTGATCAGATGCATGCAAAGGCTGGCACCGTGGTCCTGCAGGTATGCAGCCATGATTCCATGAGGATCGATGGACGCGATCGCTGTCAGAAAAACCAGGAAAGTAACGAAGATGGAAAGCGTTGACATATATTTCAAGGTATGCAAAACCTGCGCGGCACGCCTGCTGCACTTTCCATCCAAAGCCAGCTGGGCAACAGCCACCGCTGCGGCAAACAAATTCGACAGCTGCGTGAAAAATGTAAATCCGATCGGCCAATGCAGCATACAGAGTGTGGCATACGTCGTCACGATCAAAATAAGCCAACGAAAAAGGCTCTTATGATTCCTGTTATGATTCATTTTCTGTCACCCAAAACCACAAAAGGAAAGTGCCACACCAGGCGATCATTCTTATTCACAAGAACAATCATCCAAATCACGGATTTTACGCGCCGGCACCCCGGCCACAAGTGTATTGTCCGGAATATCTTTTGTGACAACTGCTCCCGCAGCAACGACTACATTATTGCCAATTGTCACTCCGGGAAGAATAACCGCATTTGCGCCAATCCAGACATCATTTCCGATTCTTACAGGACTTGCATAACCAACAGGCTTCCTTCTCATCTGAAGCTCAAGCGGATGATTTGATGTTGTAATCACTACATTAGGGGCGAGAAGTATATGATCTCCGATCGTTACCTTTCCCCTATCCATGATTGATACATTATAATTGATAAATGCATGATTCCCTATTTTTATATTTTTCCCATTATCACAATGAAACCCCTGATACACGGTACAATTCTCCCCGATCTCCCCGAACAGTTCCTTAATAACCGCGTTTCTTTCCTCCTTCTGAGTTACAGACAGAGCATTTAATTTTTCGCATAAAAGCAAGGCGTGTATCTTTTCTTCTGCCGTGACAGGATCACTCATATCATATAATTGTCCATTCATGATTAACTCCTTTCAAATCTTCTATAACCAATTCCCTGCCCTGAAAAGGCTAATTCACTATCTGGAAAGATGATCATCCCCGTTTTTTCGACCTTATCTTCAATCAGCGCCTCTTGCCTCAATCAGAGAAAGAAACAGGGGACGGAGAACCGTCCCCTGTTCCTCCTATGTCTCCCAGTCTTTGGTTTTATTCACATCTTTTTCGATATCCGAATACAATTTATCAACATCGTTTACCGTGTAATGCGGATTCTCATATTTATCGGAAAAAACAACTTTGATGCTCGCAAGCCGTCCGGCCAGTCTCCTGTTACGGCGAAGATCATATCCTGTCAGAAATATATAGTCGCACAGCGTTTCACCCATAAACCAAAACGGGATAAAGAGCAGCTCGCGTGGTTCCTCTGCCAGAGTTTTCGTAAACCATAGTATTATGCCAAAAATGATCAGGCCGATAAACATGAAAATGAAGGTCCGTGTATGCCTTTTCTCTTCTTTTTCCACGATACCAAGATTATAGGAGCAATCATCCAGGATAACCCACTCGATGGTCTTTCTCTCCTCCTGTGACAGGCAATTCTCGATGATATTCAAAACAAGCGGTGAGTCTGACGGAGTTACGTCTGCGGTCACTTCAAGATACTCAAAAAAATCCGGATTCAGAGTCTCATACCCCTTCACGCTGTATGTACTGATCACATCGCTATAGTCTGAAATACGGCAGGGAATCACCGCAATCCCGTTCCGGATATAATCCCGGTTAACGCGGTAATCAAGATGTCCCTTTCTTGATTCAAATAATCTTGCCAAATTATGTTTCATCATATCAAATTATAATTGCTGTGCTAAAACCTGATGTTTGTTTGTGTGTCAAAGGACGTAATACTTTGTCAGGAAATAGGTTCTGTCCCAATCCACGATCTTTCTCTCGGATTCTTTTTCGGGATGGATATTATATTCGTCAAAGACCATCACCTGTCTGTTTTCCAGATCGTACAGCGGCCATTCCTTCGCCTTTCCGTCGGGAGCAATGTCCGCGCTGAGGGACGGATTGCCGGTCTTGGCGAACTGGACCCACATCTTACGCAGAGTCCTGGAGAAGGTTTCGTCAAATACTCTTCCCGAATCGTCAGACATCTCCGGATGATTGAAAACTGACGCAAGCTCTATCGCATGCCCGCATTTCATGATCGGATCGGGAGACTCCGGCGTAAAGTAATAGGTGTACATCTTGCCACCGGCCATCGTCTGGTTTTCAGACAGTCTGATGGCCGGAGCGTTAAACCAGCTCTGGCTGAGCAGGGTGCAGTTCGGTTCGAAGCTGTCTCCCGGCACATCCTTGCAAAAGCCCTCAACCAACGCCTTCTCATTCTCCGGCAGTTTCGCAAGCATCTTCGCCTTGCGGTCAGCAGCCCACGAGATGAAATTATCCACGCCAAAACCAACCACGAAAAAGTTCATTTCATCCTTATTGCAGCCCTGAAGAAAAACGATATCCTTCCCTGCACCGTTTGCATAAGCCTCCCACGGCTCCAATGGCAGATGAATTCCGTCTCTTTCAGGGAACTGGCGCAGTGTGATCAGGGCGGAGGCTTCAAAGAGCTTCGAAGCCTCCACCTCCAGCAGCTGGGCAACGGTTTTGCATCCAAGGTGTTCCATCAATTCATTTGTGCATTCGATGGCAGCTTCCGCAGACCTTGTGAGGTTGGGTGAACCGCTCTGGGCGATGACCCGCTTAAAATACGCATGGGATCCTTTGAGCAGGGGAAGCATAGTACAGCTTCCGGCGCCGGCAGATTCTCCGAAGATCGTCACATTGCCGGGATCACCGCCAAAGCCTGCGATATTCTCATGAACCCACTTCAGTCCCATCATCTGATCCAGAAGCCCCAGGTTCTGCGCATCCGGGTAATCCTTGCCGTCCGGAAGATGGGACAGGTGGAAGAAGCCAAAGACGCCAAGCCTGTACGCAAGGGTAACTACGATGACATCCGGATTCTCTTTCACGAAATTGTGACAGTCGAACATCGGATCCACCGTGCCGCCTGCTTCAAAAGCCCCGCCATGAATCCAAACCATGACAGGCTTCTTCTCTCCCGATGCGTCATCCGACTTCCATACATTCAGATACAGGCAGTCCTCGTCCATATAGTAAAGGGATCCCGTTTCCAATTGCCCATTCCCATAGGCACTTTTCGCATTGTAATACGCCTCATATATCCCATCATCCGGGACAACATCTACCGGTGCTTTCCAGCGCAGATCTCCGACAGGCTGCTGTCCGACAAAAGGGATCCCCCTGTACATGATGATATTCTCTGTTTTCCTGCCGACAAAAGTGCCGTTTACGCACCTGACTGCCAGCGACTTGTCATAATCATCGCCGGTAATCTTCCTGTTCTCGCCTCCATACCGCTCCCACAGCAGCTCTTTCGTATTATCCACCCCCACTGCCTGCTTTTCTGTCTCGGCCATATCGTTATCCTCCTCAAGAAAAAGCTTTCCACAACAGATCCTTCGTTCCAGCCTGCCGCCGGATGATGTCTGACCCATTCATGCAAACATATTATCTATTTTACCTGAATAAACGTTAAAAAACCGTAAAAACCCGCTTCAGAGTGTAAAAATGTCCGGCTTCAGACTATAATAAGGCCATGAACTCATTTTTCACTCGTTCAGCTGCATACCTGCGTGCGCTCCTTCCTCAAAGACACGCACAGATCCCGCAGGTTCCGGAGGATTGGAAAACGCTCGCTTCTATCCGGAAAACGGCGGCTTCTTTGTTTGCGGAAAAAAGGTTTCTCTCAAGAAGCGATATTACCAATCTTCTGAAAGGCAGCCAGGACGCGCTGGCACATTTTCATACCCTCTCCGAATCCGGACTTTTAAAAAGCTATTGCAGAAAATACGGAATTCAGTATGAGAAAGTCGTTTCCACTTTGTCCTTCTTTGACCGCATCAATGCCTATGCCAAGGCAAGAAACCGGCAGTATGTTGAGCAGACCCTGAAAATGGAGAAGGATTATCTTGACCATATCCTGGATCCCATCGACCCGGCCATCCGGCTGGATGACGACCAGCGGCGCATGATCATCAACGATGAGGATTACTGTCTGGTGATCGCCGGTGCCGGAGCGGGGAAAACCACCGCCGTTGCCGCTAAGGTACGCTACCTGACAGAGCGGATGCACATCGCCCCGGACGAGATCCTTGTCATCTCATTTACCAACAAGGCAGTGGCCGAGCTGAAGGAAAGGATCCAGAGGAACCTCGGAATTCCCTGTCCCGTAGCGACCTTCCATTCCACCGGGAATGCCATCCTCCACAAGGACAACCCGGAAAAGGTCAATATCGCGGACCCTTCCCTGAAATACACCTCGATCCTTGCGTATTTCCAGCGCCAGGTACTCCGGGACGAAGATATGGTGCACAGGCTGCTTCTGTTCTTTTCCTACTATATGGACGCGCCGTTCGATACCAATGATCCGGAGACCTTCTTCCGTAACGTGTCACTGGGGAATTACGAGACGCTCCGGAGCCAGCTCGGGGAAATACACGAAACTGCACGGAACATCCGAAGCAAGCAGCCTGTCACAATCTGCAATGAGATCGTCCGCTCCCATCAGGAGGCACAGATTGCGAACTTTCTGTACCTGCACGGCATTTCCTATGAGTATGAACCTGTGTATCCCTATGACCTGCCCGGCTCCGGCAAGCCTTACACGCCGGATTTCGCCATCACGCAGAACGGGCAGACCTGGTACCTGGAGCATTTTGGCATCTCAGAGGATGGCGAAAGCAGCCGCTACTCCCCGCAGGAGCTGGAGCGGTACAAGGCATACGCCCGGTCCAAGGCAATGTTTCACCGCAGGCATGGGACAAACCTGATCTATACCTATGCTTCCTACCGCGACGGCCGCTCCCTGACAGAACACCTGGAAGAGCTTCTCACCTCCAGAGGAATCGTGTTTCGCCCCCTTCCGGAAGAGAAAGTTCTGGGGATGCTCATCTCCCAAGAGGAAGCCCGGTCCGTGACGCGGCTTGTGATGCTGCTTGTCCGGTTTATCTCCGCATTCAAAACAAACGGATACACGCTGGATACATTTGATTCCCTGCGCCGGTCACAGAAAAATGTAAGGACGCAGCTTTTCCTTGAGATTGCCAAGGCCTGCTATCTGGAATATGAACGGGTGCTGCAGGAGAAACAGTCACTGGACTTCGAGGACATGATCAACGATTCAGCCGCCATACTGCGCCGGATCGTTGCGCAGCAAGGCGCCGGCAATCATACCGAATCTGTCACGCCCAACTTCAAATATATCATCGTAGATGAGTACCAGGACATTTCCCGGCAGCGCTTTGACCTGGTGCGCGCGCTCCGTATGGCTACAGGCGCAAAGATCATCGCGGTAGGCGATGACTGGCAGTCCATCTATGCTTTCAGCGGGTCGGATATCTCTCTGTTCACCAGATTCCGGGAAAAAATGGGTTATGCGAGCCTGCTTCGGATCGAGCACACCTACCGCAACGCCCAGGAGGTCATCGACATCGCAGGTGGTTTTATCCAGAAGAATACGTCCCAGATCAAAAAATCCCTGAAGTCCTCCCGGACCATCAAGGATCCCATCATCATCCTGACTTATGATCCGCCGCAGAAGGGATATTACCTGGAATCGGGCAGAAGGGATACCTGGTTCACGCGCCAGGCACAGGCATTTGAACAGGCACTTGATGAGATCGTGGCATATCACGGCGGAAAAGAGGAAGGCCATTCTGTCCTGGTGCTTGGCCGATTCAACTTCGACGGATACCACCTTTCGCGTTCGGACAGGTTCACCTTCCGGAACAATGGAAGCCGTATCCTGTCCCTGAAATACCCAAAGCTGCGCATCACCTTCATGACAGCGCATTCCTCCAAGGGGCTCGGCTATGATGACGTTGTGATCCTGAATACGAAAAATGAGCGCTATGGATTTCCTTCCAAGCTGGAGGATGACCCTCTTCTGAAGCTGGTTCTCAAAGAAGACCGCTCCTATGACTATGCAGAAGAGCGCCGCCTGTTTTATGTTGCAATGACCAGAACCAAAAACCGTGTCTGGATGATCGCACCCTCAGACCATCCTTCGGAATTCCTCCTGGAACTCATGGATGACTATGACAATGTAAAACTGGAAGGCCATCTATCCCGCAGCCCGGTCTCTTCCGATCCCTTGTCGAAACGTTGCCCTGTCTGCGGATATCCGATGAAGCTTCGCTTTCACAAGGCCTTCGGCCTTCCCCTGTATCTATGCTCCAACGAACCTGAGGTCTGCGGCTTCCTGACCAATGACCTTGCAGGCGGCCGAATGAATATCATGCGCTGTGACTGCTGCCGGGACGGCTACCTGATCATCAAGCGGAACCGTAAAAGCGGCCAGGTATTCTGGGGCTGCACCAATTACCTTCCCAATGGAAAAGGCTGTAACCGGACCATCAGCCGATAAAGAGCGGCTCCTTAGGATCTGTTACTCATAATTGTAATATCAGGTAAGGTGGAGCATGGCTTTTATTATTAACGAGGATTATTCACAGAATTATTCATTTTGGGCTGACTCTCATCAGAAAAAGCTCTGTTACAATCTGTTACGAATGCCGCTGAACGAAAAAAATGCCAAAAAACGTAAAGAAAAACCTTGCAAACTAAACATTCAGTTTAGCTTGCAAGGTAAAAAAGCAGGGGATGAGAGAATCGAACTCCCACCAAAGGTTTTGGAGACCCCTATCATACCATTTGACCAATCCCCTGTGTCTGTCTTTCGGACGACTCTATTCTTATATCATACTCTCAGCCGCGTGTCAATAATCAATATTTTGAAAACCAGGGTTGTTTCATGACCCTGAAGTGAAAAGTTTATTTCCACTCTGAAGGGAACGAAGTGGATTTTAGGAGCTGTTACAAAATAAATTGTGCAGATTGCGCAGGATTTTCATTCGAG
>CAMORF010000075.1 GCA_946623485.1 uncultured Clostridia bacterium | reverse complement strand
TCTCAGCCAGGGAAGTAGACGATTATCTCGGGAACAACGCAAAGGCAGACTATAATGGAAGCCCTGCGATCTGGCTCCTGCGCTCTCCGGGAAGCAGTGAATACAATGGCTTATCCAAACGGGAGGTAAGCACGATCCCCAAGATCGGGGTTGTCCATGCAGAAGGAACCCTGATGCTGGCCACGGTGTACCAGGCGCATCTGGACCTGAATCAAGACATTCCGGCAGAGATAAAAAAGTGGTTTGAGCAGCGCGCAGATGAACTTACCAGAGGAGATTATGCAGCACGTCCTGCGTTCAACCTGGACAAGACAATGGTGCTCTTTTCCTCGGCAGCAAAGGGCGGGAAGCTTTCGGAGACAACGGGGGTGACAGGCCTTCAGGTCAATGCACCTTCCGGCAGCGGTGAACAGAAGCTGACCCTGATGGATCGCTCCATGACGCTGACGGTCGACAGGGTGGATCGTGATGAAAGTTTCCTTACGATTGAATATTCCGGGGTACCCGCAGGCGCAGGCCGGTATGTTTCCGGCATTGTGAAAAATGAGAACGGCGGGATTACCTATTATGGCAGGCTTGCTGCCGAAGCACAGGGAACAATCCAGGTGGATCTTTCCGCTGTAAACATCCAGGACACCGACCGGTTCTACCTGTTCCTGGAAGAATGCAATGGAGACTTCCGGACGGATTATGCGGGCGCGCTGAAAGAGGTGAAGATACCGGATCTGAAAGAGAAGGAAACGGTAACGGTGAAGGAAACGGTCACTGTGAAGGAGACGGAGACCGTCTATGTCACCAAATTGATTCCGGAAGAAGAGGAGAAGGTTCTTGGCACCTATGATGTGAAGAGCCTGGAGCCGCTGACTGTCGCTCTGAGAGCCAAGGGAACGGCTGCCATCAGAAGCGTCGATGACAGCGATAACGCCTCCATTCTTCTCACGGGCGCGGTCATTACCAAGACGACCAGGAGAACGGCTACCAATCCGGTTTCCGCGATCTGCAAGGAGGCGTTTGCGAAAACAACAGCCAAAAATGTCACGATCAACATCGGAAGAAGCACTACGACACTGACGATCCGAAGGGGGGCATTTTCCGGATCCCGGGTGAAAAAGCTGGTTCTAAGTGGAAAAACGGCCGACCGCTTCAGTATACAGAAGGGCGCATTCCAAAACAGCAGCGTGCGCACCATTCTCGTCAGCGGCATGACGCAGAAGCAGTATACGAATCTGCGCACGAAGCTGATCAATGCCGGATTCAAGGGAACCATTAAGAGAAAAAAGGCATAAGCATAGCTTCGTCTGAGGGCTGAAAAGATTTACTGCATAAAAGGACTGCTTGCTAATGATATTGTCAGGATTATGACAAGGTTTAAAGACTGAAGGAAGTCAGAAAGGAAGATGCTATGAAACCGGAAATCATTGGCGAAAACTGTGGATACTGCCAGGGCGGGGAGCTCCTTGCAAAATTTGGGATTAAGATCTGCGACATGGATGTCAGTCAGTTGATCCTTTTCAAGGAGCAAAGCAAAAGGGGCCGCTGTATTGTTGCCTACCAGGATCATGTAAGTGAGATTGTGGATATCAGCGATGAGATGAGGAACCGTTTCTTCGCGGATGTGAACCGTGCGGCCAAGGCCATCCACCAGGTATTCCATCCGGACAAGCTGAACTATGGGGCTTATGGCGATACAGGATGCCATCTTCACATGCACCTCGTACCGAAGTACAAGGATGGCGACGAGTGGGGCGGTGTGTTCCAGATGAACCCGGACAAGGTTTACCTGACCGATGAAGAGTATGGGAAAATGATCCGGGATATCAGGGAAGCTTTGGAGAGATGCTGAAGCTATGGAGCGACTGACAAACGAAGACATCCGGATGCTGACCCGATTCCGGCATGACCTGCATCAGAACCCGGAACTGTCCCGGAAGGAATTCCGCACAACCCGTAAAATCAGGGAGTTTCTGTCTGCCCTGCCGGGATGCCGGATCATCAGCCTGCCTGTTGATACCGGCGTGGTGGCGCAGATTCCCGGCAGCCAGGGCCGCGGAGAGATCATGCTGAGGGCGGATATCGATGCCCTTCCGCAGACAGAGCAGGTGGAGCTCCCATGGAAATCATCCGTGCCGGGCGTTATGCATGCGTGCGGGCATGACCTTCACACGGCAGCCCTCTGCGGGGCGGCTTTGCTGCTTACAAGAATGAAACAGGAAGGCCAGGTCCTCCCGGCGGTTGATCTGGTGTTCCAGCCTGCGGAAGAAGGGACAACCGGCGCAAGGATGCTGATTGATGCAGGGCTTTTTGACCGGATCCATCCGGATGTTTGCTATGGCATGCATAACTGGCCTTCTGTGGAGGTCGGCAGGGTGGTATGCAAGGAAGGCGTGCTGATGTCAGCGAAAAGGAACTTTGACATCATTGTGCATGGCCAAGGCGGGCATGGTTCCATGCCGCACCTGAATGTAGATCCGATTGTCTGCGCCGCGGCCATGATTTCATCTTTGCAGACGGTAGTCAGCAGGAACATCAATCCGCTGGAGGCAGGGATCCTCTCAATCAATATGATTGAGGGCGGAAGCCCCGCAAACCTTGTGGTGGACCAGGTCTGTATGAGGGCTACGGTGCGTTCGCTTTCTGAAGCTGTGCTGGAGCGTATGATAGAGCGTGTAGAAGAGATTGTTGACCATACGGCGCAGGCATATGAATGCCATTCAGAGATTCTGTGGAAAGAACGGATTCCTGCAGTATGGAATTCTCCTGAGATGACCCAAAAGGCGGTCTGTTTTGCAAAAAGGAGCGGCAGCATATTGACGGATGCGGTGCCGTCGCTTGCCAGTGAGGATTTTGCATTGTACAGGAAGTATGTGCCTTGCTTTTATTATTGGATTGGAAGCCGGGCAGCAGGCATGGACATACATGAACTGCATACGCCGCAGTTTTTTGCGGATGACAGTGCGATACCGTATGCGGCGCAGCTTTATGCATCCTGTGCGGCCGATTAGGAGGGATATTATAGGATTCTGCACTGATAGAGGTGTCTGCTGAAAAAAATATGATAAAAGTGTTTGATAATTATTAAACATTTAAGCTTGATAGAACAAGGTATTATTGATATACTTGATGCAGTGAAGGGGCTTATTCCGTGTGCATTGCTTTGTGGGTGATCTGCCTGGGCATGAGAACTTACAAGAGGAGCATGGAAGCCCTTTTTTTATAGAAATCGATCACTGTTGCCGGATGAAGGAACCTCATCCGGATCAGCATTCAACAATAATTCAGCAGAATATGAAAGAGAGCAGTTCATGATGATGAGGAAAGATAGCAACTCTGGAAGAGACATCGTAGGATACAGACGTGTGTGGTTCTTTGTTCCAAAACATTCGGGATTTGGAACAATGACCGGATGCGGTCTGGATGATCCGGCACAATAGGAGGATTCAGAGAATATGCTATTAAATTGCAGCAATCATCCCAATGATTCCTGGGGACCGGCTCAGCTTGAGGCGGCCGGTGAATATGGCGAGGTGATCGATCTTCCGTTCCCGCAGGTGGATCCCCGGCTTGATTCGGATCAGCTGCAGGTGCTTGTCAGAGAATATGCACGCAGGATCGAGGCGATGAAACCGACTGCTGTTATGGCGGCAGGGGAGTTTACTTTCCTGTTTATGCTCGTGAACCGGCTTCTCAGGGATGGGGTTAAGGTTATCTGTGCCTGCTCCAAAAGGGATACGGTGGAAAAGCGCCTGCCGGACGGTTCCTCTGAGAAGAAATCTATCTTTGTCTTTGAAAGGTTCCGGGAATACCAGCTGCCTGATTGAAAGAATCGGGTCGCAGTAAGGATCCGGAGGAATCAAAGCAGGGAGGATCCAGAGCTGAGGGCGCATCGGAGGACCGGGCCCGGTGAAGTTCTGGAGAATCCGTGCCGGATAGAGAACCTGGAAATAATATCAGGCAGAGAGACTGAGGATTTATGTCGGATGATGAAAAAGGATGGCTGGAAATACAGGGGATATCGGAAAGAAATCATCAAAATAGCGGGGCCGGCGATTATGGAGAGTCTGGTAGGCGTCCTCGTCACATCCATCGATACCAGGATGATCTCTCCGCTGGGGAAAAGCGCGGTATCGGCGGTTTCGCTTACCACGCAGCCAAAGCTTCTTTTCTTTTCCGTATTTTACGCGCTGGGTACAGCGGGATCGATCTTTGTCGCGCAGGCCATGGGAAAACGGGATGCGGAAAAGGCGAACCGGTATTTTCACGCGGTGTTGAGGACGGGGATCTGTCTTTCACTGATCCTGGGAGTGCTCTTCTACTTTCTTGCAGATCCAGTTATGAGGCTGTTCAGCCGGCAGACGGAAACCATAGACACATCCGTTTCATTTTTCCGGATCGTCATGTGCTTTATGGCCTTCCAGGTGGTATCGATTATTCTGAACGCAGGCTTGCGCGGAATCGGCAAAACAAGGGTCACTTTTCTCTCTGGAATTTTCACAGCGCTTGCAGACATCCTGGTCAACTACCTGCTGATCGAAGGACATCTCGGGTTCCCGGCGCTGGGCGTTGCAGGGGATGCCTTTGGGACAGTGGCAGGAGGCGTTGCTGGTTGTGCTGTCAGCATATATTATCTGACCAGGCATAGTGATTTCCTGAGCCTGAAAGGCTTGATGAACATAAAAGCATGTCCGCCTGATTACAGGAGGGATATCCGGTCAAAGGCGGGTAACATCGTTCTGGAAAATCTGTTTATGCGGATCGGTTTTTTACTGTCTTCTGTCATTGTATCCGGACTTCCGGCGGATCATACATCCATTTACTTTGTGGCGATGATCCTGCTGACCTACACCTTTGCCTTCGGAGACGGATTGCAGAGCGCGGTTGTGACGCTGACGGGACGAAGCGTGGGCGCCGGACAGATGGAAGACGTGAAAATATACCTGAAGCAGACATGCCTGATCGCAGGCGTGATCAGTGTGATTCTGAGCCTGTGCTATCTTGTGGGAGCACGCTGGTATTATGGACTGTTCTATTCAGATCCAAATGATATTATACTGGGAACGCATTATAATTATATCGTGGCAGCGCTGACGGTGATGCAGACTTTGCGTATTGTGATTGTCGGCGCCTTGAGGGGAATAGGAGAAACAAAGATTCCCAGGAAAATGGCTATGCTCTGCGTTCTGATCATCAATCCGGCGCTGGCATTTCTGCTGACTGAGTGGGTGAAAATGGGCGTGTGGGGGATCTGGTGTGCTTCCCTTGTCACGCAGGCGATCTGGTTCGCGATGAGCCTGATAAAAGGGAAAAGCTGCCTGAAAAACATAAAGGCGGGCGTCAGGAAGGATCAAGAGACATGTCAGAAAGGTTAAAGAGACACGGCAGAAAGAATAAAGAGGCACGTCAGGGATGTTGGCATGGGGGATGCTTATGCCGCGGAATTCGGGCGCTTTCTCACGGAATATACCATTCCGGAAACAGAACGGGTCCGTTCGAGGGATCAGGAGTTGTATGATACACTGAGCCCGGGGCAGATGTTTCAGGGGTCGGTCTATGGAAATGACGAGGACCTGAGGGCTTTGGCAGATTGGCTGGATGAGAATCCTTTTCTCTTTCTGGGGCATCTGAAGGAGGAAGGCTTTGGGCAGGTATATCTGAGCGTTGGACACCTGAAGGAAAAAGAGATCGAAACCGAGACATTGGCGAGGCGTTTTGATGTGAGCTGCCTGTCGCCGGTGCTGCTGATCAATGACGCAGGGATGCCGGACACGAATCCTGAACTGTTTTTGGAGGAAATCGAGCGTCTGCTGAAAGCGCCCGGACGGCTTAGGATGGCAGGCAGATATATGGCGGTCTGCAAGGACGACAGCCCTGATCCCCGGTGGGGAACAGATGGCCCTGTTACCCGCTGCCTGGCCAAGGGATCTGTACTCCGGCTGGAAACGGAAGATGGCCAGCCGCTGGATATCTCGCCGATCCGCCATGCTTTTATGGGCGAACGGATCAGGGATGGATATGGTGAGATTGTGGCTTATACTGCCTCGGAATGTTATTATAGAAGGGCGCAGCGATTACCTGCAAAAAAATATGACCTGCCGGTTGCCTTCAATTGGCGGAATATTCACAGCTCCGCAGTCCTGACAGAGATGGTGCTCCGGGAGGTTCTGAAAAGAAGGATCCGATCCCTGGCGGGGACAGACCGTATGGATTCCAGCCTGCAGACACAGGATTCTCCGCCCGTTCCGCTGGAATTGCTTCGGGCGATGAGGGCGCGTTACGCGCCATCCGTATCGGACCAGATGCTGGAACAATGGTACCTGCAGGGACTGGAGGAGGAAGAGAGCATCGTTATCTGACGCGGCATCGGAGGGTGGCATCGCGAAACAGCAGTCAGGAATAACAGGGAGGAGAGACAGGATGGATTCTTTTCTTTTGGAAAATGCGCCTGCCAGAGGTTATTTTCTGGCATATTATCCGGATGCGCTGGTATTTGAGCCATACGAGATGAAAGATGGCATGCTTTGGTTTGCGGGATGCGAGGCATACCGTGGGCAGACACCCCGGGAATGCCATCTGTTTGACGAAAGCAAAGAGTGCAGGATCGTGTTCCGTTCCCATCCCCGAGGCCCGGTCAGGCTTGTTCTTACCCGCGAGCAGGAGCGTCAGATGGACCCGGATCTGCTCTTTGAAGAGGAAGTGCTGGTAAAGCCGGAATACGCCTCAGACGGAAGGCGGCCAGGGACGCTGACAATCATGAACAGGTACCGGTATTCGGAGTATGATACATTAACCCTCGAGAATTACCGGCTCGCAGTGAAAACAATAAGGAACCCGAAATGAAAAGACATGTCGTTATCCCTGTATTGCATGTGGTTATAGTTGCGATTGAAGTGATCGCGCTTATTCATGACATTCAGGTATTCGGATTTGGAATGTTTCAGTATTATACCATTGACAGCAATCTCCTGCAGTTGATTGTCTCCGCATGCATTCTGCTATTTGCTTTGAGGAGAAAAGAGACACCGGTGGCGATAGATGTACTTCATCTCACAGGCGCGGTTTGCCTGACCATCACATTTATGATCGCAGCATTTGTTCTTGCCCCTCAGGAGGGATTCTCATACTATTTTCTGACAGACGTAGCCCCGATCAATCACTTCCTGGGACCGCTTTTGTCTATAGTAACGTTTCTGTTTCCGGCCAGCATGCATTTTTTCCGAAAACGGTATGTATTAGCGCCGATGGCGTTTACGTTGGTGTATGGTTTGACCGCATTGATCCTGAATGTGGCACGGGTACTGGACGGCCCATATTTTTTCCTTCGGGTCTATGAGGTTCAGACGGGAACCATCATCTTCTGGTTTGCCGTGATTGCGGTCATGTGCCTGGTCATATCTGCGCTGTACCTGTGGCTGCGGACAATCATAAACGGGAAACATTCATTAGGATGAAACAGGGGACGGTTCTCCGTTCCAGTTAAATGAGCAGCGAAACAGGGGACGGTTCTCCGTTTCATCGAGATGAAACGGAGAACCGTCCCCTGTTTCACCACCCCCTGTTTCATTTTTATGCGGGTTTCCGGCATGTAGACAAAAAAAGACAGGTGGCAGAACCACCTGTCTAAAGTCGTGTGCGGAAGATGGGACTTGAACCCACACGACTGCAATAGTCACTAGATCCTTAGTCTAGCTCGTCTGCCAGTTCCGACACTTCCGCGAACAGTTGCTATGATAACAGACTCGCTCTGCGGTGTCAACTGTTTTTTATGGCCTTATTTCACTTTTTTGTAACTATTCAGCCCCCTGCCTTGGAAACAAGGCGTTTATCATGTTGATCAAGCGTGAACCAGGCGTTGATCAAGCGTGAACCAAGCGTTGATTATGCGCTAATCAAGAATGGGATTCTGGTTGTAAATCAATTGTGGGTGTGTTACATTGGTCACGAAAATATATGCTTCGGAGCTATTAGATTATTCAGAGTTATTATATTTATATTGAGAAGGATCTAAATATGATTACCATGGAAAAACTCTCCGCTGAAGAGATGGAAAATGTCAATGGCGGCGTGATTGTTGACCATACGTTTACCACTGGGTTGCAAGAAGAGAAATGAAACCAACTTTAAGCGAAAGCAGCCGCTTTGGTATGTCAAACTGATCTGTTACGGAAACGATTGTTGAAAGGTAAGAAAGCTGAGGTAAGAACATGGAATTCAAAGAAGTAATCAAAAAACGCTACTCCTGCAAAAAGTACAGCAGCAGGCAGGTGGAACAGGAAAAACTGGAAGCGATCCTTGAGGCAGGACGCCTGGCGCCTACGGCGAAGAACCTGCAGGAGCAGCATGTGTACGTATTACAGAGCGCAGATGCACTTGCAAAGATTGACGCGGTGACGCCGTGCAGGTATGGAGCGCCAACCGTTCTTGTGGTTGCTTTTGATAAGAATAATGTTTTCACATATCCAGGCGGTAAGCGTGACTCCGGTGTGGAGGACGCAACCATCGTGGCAACACATCTGATCCTGGCTGCGGCGGATGAAGGCGTGGACAGTTGCTGGATTAACTTCCTGGATCCGGAGAAGCTGTCGGAGGTTCTTGGACTGCCTGAGCATGAAGAAGTACTCATGGTTATGGATCTTGGCTATGCTGTGGAGGGAACCGGGCCGCTTCCAAACCATAGCAGCAGGAAGAGCTTAAGCGAGACAGTAACGTACATGTAAGTATTATATCTGCATCTCTTCATGCAGCACTTCTGCTGACTGCTATATGGTGGGTGTTGAACAGTTAGGAGCTGTTCAGAAATAACTTGTACATATGACGCAGGACAAACGT
>CAMORF010000074.1 GCA_946623485.1 uncultured Clostridia bacterium | reverse complement strand
GAACCCACGTATCCAGCTTGGAAGGCTGGTGTTCTACCATTGAACTACACCCGCAAAAGAAATATGTGATTTGATTTTCAAATCGGGGTGACAAGATTCGAACTTGCGACCCCCTGCTCCCAAAGCAGGTGCTCTAGCCAAACTGAGCCACACCCCGCAATCCTGTTCCCAAGACAATGAGGATTATATACTGCGGTATCTCCTTTGTCAACTATTTTTTTCACTTCAGCCTTCTCCAAAGCCTTCTCTGAAGCCCTTCTCTGAAGCGCCTTCTCTGTAGCCCTGAAGCCTCTGAAGCGTCCACCGAAGTGCTGAAGGGCTTCTCCCTGAGGCTGGCCCGCCACAGCTGCCAGCCTCAAGAATCAGAATTCAGGAATCAGGAATTCAGGAATCAGGAATCAGGAATCAGGAATTCAGGAATCAGGAATTCAGGAATTCAGGAATTCAGGAATCAGGAATTCAGGAATTCAGGAATCAGGAATTCAGGAATCAGGAATCAGGAATTCAGGAATCAGGAATTCAGGAATCAGGAATTCAGCCAGGCTTTTTCCAGTTTCTCGCGTTCTTCCTTTGTCTCAAACCGGTTGATCTTTCTGCCGCACTGAATGCTGTACAGGATCTCATCCAGCGATTCCGGCTTATGGTAATAGTAGCCCTGCACCAGCTCGCATCCGATCTCGCGCACGAAAGCAATCTGTTCTTCTGTCTCCACGCCTTCAATCAGCGTGTGGGATCCCAGCTTCTTCGCGACCTTCATCATCTCCCTAAGGATCACGCGGTTGGCCCCGTTGTTGTCTTCCAGATGACGCAGCAGTTCCATATCGAACTTAATCAGGTCAAAGCTGAAACGGCTGAACATATTGATCGCAGAATAGCCGCTCCCAAAATCATCCAGCCAGATCCGGTATCCATTTTCACGGATCCTGCGCATCTGCTCCTCCAGATGCTTCGCGCCTGTCGCGAGATCCTGCTCCGTAATCTCGATGATGAAATAGCTTTTGTCTACGTATTTCTCCATCTCATATTTCCGGTACAGTTCATTCATCCGCCCGATCACATCCAGATGGTCAAAGTCCTGCCTGGAAAAATTCACCGAGACAGGAGTCAGGGGCAGGTTATTTTCCGAGCGCAGGATAAAGTCTCGGCAGACCTGCTCAAACATATAGATATCCAGCTTATACAGCTGATGATATTCCTGGAGTGCCGGGATAAAGTCCGCCGGCGAGATCATCCCCCTCACCGGGTCGATCCATCTGGCCAGCGCCTCAAAAGAGGAGCCTCTTCCTGACTCAGCGCGTGTGATCCCCTGATAGTAGGCCTTGATCCATCCCTCCTGCAGCGCCCGGTCAAAATGCTCTATGACATATCGTTCGCGCCAGTATTTATCATCCGCCGCCTGGGAAAATACTGCCCAGGTTCTTGTCATGTCTTTCCGGATCCTCCGCAGCGCGTGCCGCGCGTGATCCAGCGCATCATTGACGTCCATCCCTTCCTCGATGGAACAGATCCCGCACCGGATTCCCGAAGTAACACCATGGGCATATTTCCGGATCCTGTCGTCCGCGCTTTCGATCCCTATGGCAATCTTCTCATAGTCCCGGTGATTGTTGATCATGATAAAATGATCGTTGGCGCCGCGCATGAGGAGTGCTTCGGGAAATGCGCGTTTCAGTTCTTCCCCCACCAGGCGCAGCAGCTCATCCCCTTCCCCGACGCCATACTGATAATTGTACGATTGCATGGAGAAGATATCAGCGAAAATGACCGTGGGGATATTGCCCGCAGCCCGGATTGCCCTGGCCCGCTCATCGCCGTATTCATGCATGTAATTCAGGTTAGGCAACCCAGTAATCGAATCCGTGTAGAACACGTCACGCCGGAACAGATCATAGCTCTCCTCCACCGTCAGCATATTTTCCTTGGTGCTTGACACATCCAGGTACTGAACGACCGCCAGCTTTGTCCCGTCAGACATCTCCTGCCACTTCCCGCTCCCATGGATGTAAGTGTATTTGCCATTGATGCGGCAGCGGAAAATGACATCATACTTCCCTTTGCCGTTCAGGAAATCATGGCTGATCCTGGATACCGTCCCGACATCGTCAGGGTGCATCCGTTCATACATGCCGACGGACAGCCATTTCAGAACTTTCTCCCGCGCCATGCCCGTATTCCGGCAAAATCCGTCCGACGCAAGGATCGGTACTGCCTCATTGTCTACACGCTCATAATAGACAAAAGACAATGGACTGCTTTCATAGGCTTTTCTCATTTCTTCCGGAAATACATACATCGCTATCCTGTCCTTCTTTCCCGATACTGTCTTTTTCTGACAGTGTCTTTTCTGATAGTGTCTTTTTCCGATACTTTCTGTTACTCTGGTGCCGGCTACTCTGATGCTTGCCGCTTTCCTGATGTTGTTTGCTTCCTCAATGATATAGCTTTCCTATGTGCCGGCTTCCTCAATGATATAGCTTCCCAATATGCCGGCTTCCTCAACATTGACTGGTTCCTCATTGATAGCTGGTTCCATGGGCATGTTGGATGTCCGGATTTGTTTCGGATCTAAAAATATCTCAGCTCCGCCTCCGGTTTTTTTCCTTCTTCCAGCTCCAGAACGATATAACTCTTTTTTCTTCCGGCCTGTCTTGGATATGTGATGCTGCCCGGATTCAGGATCAGCAGGTCCGGCTCGCTGTCGTCAATCACCGGCTTGTGCGTATGCCCGAAGATCGCAATATCGCAGGCGTTCCCAAGCGCATTTTCCACCAGATCTTTTGTGCCGGCGCTGACAGAACACAGATGTCCATGCACCATCAGGATGCGGTGCCCCGCGAGTTCTACAATCCGGCTCAGGGGATAGGAAGGATCATAGTCACAGTTCCCCCGCACCATGTACAGAGGGACATCCTCTCCGGCAAGGATGCAGGCAAATTCGTCCTGATCCTCCTGGGAGTCTCCCAGGTGCAGCATGGCATCGATCGGCCATTCACGATCCAGGGCTTTGGCAACATACAGATCCTGCCCGTGTGAATCACTTACAACGAGCACCTTCATCCGTCCTCCTCCTCGAGGATCTCTCGTATCTTGCGAAATGCCTGCCCTCTGTGGCTGATACGGTTTTTCTCCTCGCGTGGAATCTGGCCTGAGGTCATCCCGTATTCCGGAAGATAGAAGATCGGATCATAGCCGAACCCATTCTCGCCGCACGCCTTCGTGTTGATTCTTCCTTCCAGGACGCCGGTTGCCGTGCGCTCTCTTCCATCCGGCCAGACAACGGCCACCGCGCAGACGAAACGCGCAGCGCGCAATGGTCCCGGTTCCTTGCCTGTTTCCTTGCCAGGTTCTTTGCCCGGCTCTTTTCCAGGTTCTCCTTCCGCGTCTTCGTCCCTGTCGGCGCAGAATTCGTCTACCAGGCGGATGATCTCCCGGTTCTTCACCTCATAGGAGGTGTCATGTCCCATCCAGCGGGCGGAATGGATTCCGGGCTCTCCGCCCATCGCGTCCACCACAAGACCTGAGTCATCGGCGATTGCCATCTTTCCCGATGCGCGCGCAACCGCTCTCGCTTTGATCAATGCATTTTCCTCAAAAGTATTGCCGTCTTCAATGATATCCAGGTCAAGCCCCGCTTCCTTCATTGTCATCAGCTCGATGCCGGAGCCTGCCAGAATCTGCCGTATCTCCACCATCTTTTCCGGATTCCCGGTTGCAGCGATCATCTGTCTTCCCATCTTCTTCTCCTGTCATCCCCGCACAGCTTTTCTGTAATCGTCCTGCATGATTATCGTCCCATGATTATCATCCCATGTTTTCGTGCAAGAATTATAATCATCCCATGTTTTCGTGTAAGAACGGTTTACCCGATTTCCCTGCAAGACATTCTCTGTTTCACCATCCGGCATCTGTCATATATGCTGTCATTTATCATATATGCTGTCGTTTACCATATATGCTGTCATTTATCATATATGCTGTCATTTATCATATATGCTGTCATCTGTCATTTACATCAATCATGTATATTGCCTATCGTGTATATTCCATCTAACGTGTATATGCCTTGAGACAGACATTCGTCATGTACTTCATCTGCGTATTTTCCCAGGACTTTCCATCCTTACTGATCCAGGTTCGTCTGCCTTCCAGCGTCACATCCTGCGTATAGCGGTCTTTCACCATCTCTACCGCAACCGGCCTGATTTCGCCCGGGGTTTCGATCCGGACCGCAACGGCAAAATCCTTCCCCTTTTCAAGGCGTACCGGCTGTTCCAAATCTATCGTGAAATATCCGGCAGTGTCCATCTGTGCCTTTGCGGCCGTAATCACTTGCAGAGGCTCTTCCGTGGCCGCGCCCAGTTTCATTCCCAAATCCTTCTCCCCGTCAAACTGCGGGATTACATACACGCTGCAAGTTGTTCCCGGGCCGGTGCTGTACAGTCCCACCGCCGCCAGTTCTTCGTCTTCCCGGGCGGTAAATGCGCCCGCGAACCAGCATTCCTGCTGTTCACAGCCCTGCCTGCCCTGCCATCCGAGGGAATCATTTTCATAGACACGGGCATAATTGTCCGTTCCCTCAATCCTTGCAAAAGCCAGGCCTCCCTTCCGGAACAAGTTCCGGTCTTCGTAGGATACATAGAAGAGGCCGTCCTCCCCAAAGGATTCTCCCCAGGTGTTCTGGCAGATCCAGGCTCCGTCCCCGGGCGGCATGATGCGGAAGTTTTCACGGGAAAATGTATCATCCCATCCAAGAATCAGGATATCATGATCCAGTTCTTCCGTCAGCGGGTCAAAATAAGCATTTGTGAGCGCATTATAGTAATGATAGTCCTCCGAATCCGTCCGTTTCCTGTTCAGGCAAAGGGAAGACTGGACAGCGCCGTATTCCAGAATCATCTCTTTGATCTTTTCCCTGGAAAGGTCACGCAGGAGGCGGATCTCCTGCACGTGCACCGCGGCGTCCAGGCCTTCCGGCGACTGTCCGTCCCCGTAGGGATCATCCTCCTCCAGAACCGGCCCCTTCCAGTCTGACAGATAGGACATAATCATGTAATAATCGCCGCCGTCCTCCTGCGTAATCCGAAAGCCATTCTGCAGCGACATATGGTCCGGAGACAGAACCATCTCCCGCTCCGGCAGAAGATCCGATTCAATCGCCGATACCGCAGAGATCGCCCAGCAGGTTCCGGTGTCTCCCTGGCTCCGCACCTTCGGTTTCTTCCCCTCCTCTGCCAGACTGAAGCGCACAGGAAGTACGTCTGAAGGCTCCTCGGATCCCAGCATCGGAAGCCCCTGCGGAGAGTCTGCTGCCGTCACACCGGATGCCTGCTGCTCCTCTCCTTCGGCAATCATAACATAGGATTCCGGCGCGGACACAAGACTCAGAAAAATCACCGCAAACAATATGGTCAGCACAACCTTCCCGGCCTGCCGGCTTCGCTTCCTTCTCATTTGTTCCCCCTGGTTCCCGTTCTTAGGATCTGTTCCGAAATCATTTATGATCTTGCTTGTCTATTTCTCCGATTCCACAGGCCAGGGCTCGGTTACATAGCCTGGATCTGTCCCGAAAACAAATATCTCATGCGCATCTTTTCATTCAGATCACACATCGTGCACAGTCTGAGTCATATGCGTAATCTGCGCAATCTGGACGATCTGCGTAATCTGCGCAATCTGCGCAAAAATTCTACGACAATTCTTTATCCCAGCGGGATCTCTACGACCTGCGCCATCTTCTTCAGGCATTCCTCAATCTGGGCCGAAATCTCAGACGCAAGGCGGGAGGTAATCTCCTCATTTTTCTCCTGCTCCAGGCTCGCGAAAAACCTGGCTTTCACCTCCGACGAAACCCTGCGGATCCGGTTCGCAAATGCATTTCTCGTAATCAGTTTCCGCAGGGGCTTGGGGATGTTCAGACTCATCATACGATTTTCCAGGTGCTCCTGCCCGATCAGCAAAACACCCAGGGACAGGATTGCGCCTGCAAGGATTCCCTTCACACCTCCGGCAATGAGAGCCACGCCGCTTCCGCCGCACAGAAGGCTCACCAGGATTGTGATAATCGTATTGATCAGCCATGTAATCTGGTCAACGGCAAATATATCCTTGGTGTCGATCCGGATATCAATGTCCGACAGAGACAGATAGCTGGTCAGGTTCAACGCGCGGTACGGGACATTGTGCCGCACACAGATCGGCATCGTATACTCCTCCAGCTCATAAGCCGCCGGCTTCAGCCACGACGAGACCACCGACCCGAGAAGCTTCTGCGCCTCATCGCTTTTCAGGTAATGCTCAATCTCACGCGTCAGTTCCACGTCAATTTCAGACAGCCTGCTGATCTCGCCGCTTCTCCAACGGTCAAATACATTCATCGCCGCTGTGTCCAGGATCGGCTCCGTCAGGGTATCCACCACGTTCCGGTAGAGCTGCTCCATATGGGAAGAAACGATCCGTTCAACCGTGCTTGTCTCAATCAGCGCGTCCACTTCCGCGCGGAACTCCCTGATATCCTCATCGATCCTTCCGCTGTGCGCGAGCCCGCGCGCCACGGAGAATTCCGGCTGGGTGGTCGTAATCACGACCGTTTTCTCAAACGTCTCCTGGCACCAGGTTTTGATCGCAGGCAGCTTGGAGACTCCGCCTGTCAGAAAGATCAGCTCAGGTTCCCCGATCTTCTCCCGGACCTCGCGCAGGCTGTCACAGAAAGCTTGCCGGAACGACCGCCCGCCCAGCTCCGGGGACGGAGATTCCATGAGCTTTTTCGCCATATCCCGATCCATCCTGAGCGTCAGCACATGGCTTCCGGAATGCAGGATCTCGATGCTTTTCGTGCAGGAGCGGGTAGCCCAGTAGTCCTCGTCGGAATAATACTTTTCTTTCAGCCGGCGCGCCGCGAACTCACAATAGTTGCGCCATGCTTCACTCTCTGCCAGAATCCTGCGGACCGCATTTCTGTCCGGGCTGGCCTCGACACATTCCCGCAGCAGCATCGCGTCCGTTATTCCGCCGCCCAGCATTACCTCGCCTGCAGTGTGCAGTTCAACTTCCCGTCCGGATTCAATGAACGCAAAATCCGTCGTGGAGGAGCCCACATCCACCACCAGGACGCTCTTGGAAAGAATATCATATCCTACCTGAAGGTGTCGGGACATGCAGGCACTGATCAAGGCCGCCCGGGATTCCGACACGATCCTGACCGGCGGATACCCTGCTTCTTCAAAGATCTTCCGGTAACGCTCCCGATCAGGCATCTTCCATCCGGCAGGGCAGCCGATATACACACAACAATCCTCTCCCTGAACCAGGTTCCCGCTCCCGATCAGATCCGAAAGCACACCGGCCGCAAATGTCCGGATGTCCTTCACACTCTCCGGGTCTGTCAGAAAACGGCTTTTGAACCGGACCTTCCGGGTAACGGCATCCGCCGCGTAACATGCACTCTCCCCAAGCAGCAGTCTCCCGTCCGCCAGGCGTGCATAGGCTGTGATAAAGCTTTGGGCATCGCATACCGGCACAACTGCCGGCTCCTCCCGCCCGGTATCTTTCAGCTTCCGCGCGACTGCACTCTCCGCGTCGCCAAGGTCAAACCCGAAATATCGTTCCATATACATCCCTCAATGTCCGGCCACTACATCCTTCATAATCAGAATCCCATTACCATTCCTGATCCGGGCAAAGCGAGGGCGGAGCGCATCCGCCTCAATGCCCCGCAGCCAGTCCCTTCATGACCAGAATCCCATTACCATTCCTGATCCGGGCAAAGCGAGGGCGGAGCGCATCCGCCTCAATGCCCCGCAGCCAGTCCCTTCATGACCAGAATCCCATTCTGGATCAGGGCGGGCCGGATCGTGACCGCCTCCATATCCGCAGGCAATAGTTCGAACCAGACTGCGCTCTGCCCTGAATATTCCTCTGTCTCAATTCCTTTGGCATGCAGATAATACCGGATATTTTCCACCTGCTCTTCCAGTACGTCATCTCCGGGAGACTGACGCCTCCGGGCATAGGCATTTTCCAAAAGCTCCGCAAAAAACTGCAGGTCAGTCTTCTGCATCTGTTCTGTACCCATCCCGGCGTCCTGCGCCAGGGATGACGCCACTTTCCTTTGCTCCAGGCTATGATCCATTCCCAAAACCGTTCCCTGCAGCGTATGCCAGATCTGCGGCGGATCCACCAGAAACTCCTGATGCATCTGCACATCCGCTCCTTTCCGGCTTCCACCATTCTTTATCCCTTGCCCTCTTCCTGCCAGGAATCCTCCAAGAAGCAGCAGGACGCAGCCGGCTGCCCCAAGCAGCACCGTTCCCGGCATCGGAATCCCGCCGAAGGCGGAGGGAGCAATCATGGCAGCAATCGCACAGACCGCTCCGGCGATCATGCATGCAATTGCAGGTCCGCTCACACGGCGCACCGCCGTCTCCTGCCGGCCGCCCTCCTTCTCCCAGACCTCAGCCTCAGAGACCGATTCCACCAACGGCAGCATGTTCCTCAGCACCTGCAGCATCGGTGCGGCATCTTCCTTCCCGTCCGTCAGTAAGGACGCACGGTACATCATCCTGTCCGCTTCCTTTTCGAGCACCCTGAGGGCCGCCTCCCGGGATCTGTCAGACTTCAGCTGTGCCATCACCATCTCCCTGTCCTGCTCCAGCAGCGCCGACAGGGACTGATCCTCTTCCTTCATATCCATTCCTTCCGTCCCATTCCCTCCGGACGATATCTTCTCATCCATTCCGGCAGCATGGCTTCTGAATTCCACTTGCCCTGTTCTTTCCGACTACATGGTTCACATTCCACTTGCCTGTCTCTTCCGGTTACATGGTTCTCATTCCACTTCCCTGTTTCTTCCGGTTACATGGTTCTCATTCCACTTGCCTGTCTCTTCCGGTTACATGGTTCTCATTCCACTTCCCTGTTTCTTTCCTCACCCTGGCCGCCATCACC
>CAMORF010000073.1 GCA_946623485.1 uncultured Clostridia bacterium | reverse complement strand
GAAAGGAAACTGGAAAGGAAACCGAAGCAGAAACGGAATCAGAAAGCGAAGCAAAGCGGGTTCCCGTGGTCCGCACGATCGGGAGCGTCAAAGGGCCGGTGCAGCTGAGCGGGCTGCTCCCGAACCTGTGCAGCGCAACACTCCATCTCTCGGACCTGTTCACGTTGGATCATGCGCCTGACGCAGCTTCCAGCCAGCTCCGGTATACCGCCTGGACGGATGACACCACGCGCCTATCCTGCAGCGTGGATGGCAGCCAGCTTCTTCTGCACGGCCTGAAAAACGGGACGTGTCAGATAACCGTGATTGCTGAACCGCTCTCTCCCGATTCCCCGACACCGGTACAGCCACTTCCGGAGGATGACGCCCTGCAGTCACTCCCGGCGGATGGCACCCTACAGTCACTCCCGGCGGATGGCGCCCTGCAGTCACTCCCGGCGGATGGCGCCCTGCAGTCACTCCCGGCGGATGCTGGTCAGGGGATCCTTACATTTTCAGTAGAGATCCATGCGCTGATCCCTTCCCCCTGGTATCTTGCCCTGATCCCCGCCTGCATCCTGCTCCTCCTGATTCTTGCCGTTCTTCTTCGCAGGGATCCACCCGCCCGGGAGTCGCTTTCCGGTTTTCTGCAATGGTATGTCCGCGGGGAAAATGAAAAAATCTTTGGCATGCCTTCCCAGGCTGGAACCGACCTCAGCGATTACGGCAGCAAGGTGCGCCTTGGCGATCTGGTTCAGGATGAATTGCTTGCCGGAGCAGCGCTTCACAAGGTGCTTCTTACAGCTTCCGATTCCGGGATCCGGATCACATCAAAAAGCCCCTCCGTCTTAATCGCGAAAGCAGGAAGCCAGCCCGGCTCCAGCCTGCTTTTATCCGGCTCCGGGAGATTTAAGGTCTTCTGCGACAGTGCAGGCGGCAGGGCAGTTATCATTGCGCTCTACACTGCAGCCGCAGAATATAAAAAGGAGCCATCCGCTATGGATGACTCCGAAGAGCGCACCAGGCTGCTGGTGTGATCACTCAGCCGGCATTGGCATTATACGATGCCCTGTGCCTTCATGGCATCCGCCACCTTCTGGAATCCGGCGATGTTGGCACCTGCCACATAATTGCCTTCCATTCCGTAACGCTTTGCAGCTTCGTCGCAGTTTGCGAAGATGTTATTCATGATCCTCTTGAGCATGCTGTCAACCTCTTCAAAGGTCCAGGACAGGCGCTCAGAGTTCTGGCTCATCTCCAGGGCGCTGGTCGCAACGCCTCCGGCATTCGAAGCCTTGCCGGGAGAAAACAGCATTCCCTTGCTCTGGATGAATTCCGTCGCGTCAAGGGTCGTCGGCATGTTCGCACCCTCCGCGACGCAGTAGCAGCCGTTCTCATAAAGCGCCTTTGCGTCTTCCAGGTTCAGCTCATTCTGTGTTGCGCACGGGCAGGCGATATCACATTTCACGGACCATACGCCTTTTCCTTCATGATACTCAGCACCCGGCCTCTTCTCCTTGTATTCAGTCAGGCGTGCACGGTGTACTTCCTTCACTTCCTGAAGAAGGGCGACATCGATTCCGTCCGGATCATAGATCCATCCGGTAGAATCAGAGCAGGTAACAACCTTCGCGCCAAGCTGCTGTGCCTTCTCGATAGCGTAGATCGCGACGTTACCTGCGCCGGAAACCGCGATGGTCTGTCCCTCGATCGTCTTTCCGTTGGCCTTCAGCATGGCATCCAGGAAATAGATCAGGCCATATCCTGTCGCCTGTGTTCTGGCGAGGGATCCGCCATAGGTCAGTCCCTTTCCGGTCAGGACGCCTTCATACAGCCCTGTGATCCTCTTATACTGGCCGTACAGGAATCCGATCTCACGTCCGCCGACGCCGATGTCTCCTGCCGGTACGTCCGTATCCGCGCCGACATGGCGGTACAGCTCATTCATGAAGCTTTGGCAGAATGCCATCACCTCACGGTCGCTCTTTCCCTTCGGGTCAAAATCCGATCCACCCTTGCCGCCGCCGATGGGAAGCCCGGTCAGGGAATTCTTGAAGATCTGTTCAAAACCAAGAAACTTGATTGTCCCAAGCGTGACGGAAGGATGGAATCTCAGTCCTCCCTTGTACGGTCCGATCGCGCTGTTGAACTGGACACGGAATCCATTGTTCACCTGAACCTGTCCCTTGTCATCTACCCAGGGAACACGGAACAGGATCTGTCTTTCCGGTGTCGTAATACGCTCCAGGAGTGCTTCCCGGCGATACTCTTCCTCATTTTCTTCAATCACCGGGCGAAGCGTGGAAAGAACTTCCTTGACTGCCTGATGAAATTCCGGCTGAGCCTGATTCTGAGCGACTACGCGTTCATAGACTTCATCTACATAGGACATCTCGTTTACCTCCTCTATTGCGAAACAGCCGCTCCGGCTCACACTCTGTAAACCCTCCCGGCAACGCGGTTATTATATATCGAAGTAAATTGTGCTGGCAACACTTTTACGCAAAAAAATTCCGAAAATATTACGTTTTCGGAAATTTTTAAGGTGAAAAACTAGTTTTTAATGAATTATTTGTTTGCACATGTAGTGTGTCGTGACTGATGTGAATCACCCTTTTCCCTCCAAACCAAAATCCGGAGGAATGCCGGCCAGGCATGTCTGTCCCACTGCCATGCAGTGCCGTCACGCTGCCATGAATGAAGTGCAGCCTTGCTCTCGTGTCACGCAGTCATGCTGTCTCGTCTGTCGCGACGTGGTCTTCGCAGAATGCAAGGAGCTTCTCCCGGTAGTCTGCATATTCTTTCACGGCAATATCATAAAGCCCGCCCAGTACTGCCGGATCTCTGGTGTAAGTTGTGATATCCAGATGCTTTTCAGGCGCAATGATCAAAGCCCGGCCCTGTTCCTCCATGTGCCTGATGCCGCGCAGAGTCGCGTTATAGCGTTCATGCCTGACATCCAGGTTATGGACCAGCCTCGGATAGCGGCGCAAAAGGGTATGATAGATTCTTTGATGTTTCTCCGGTTCCCGGACCGTATCCTTCGGGCGGCACAGCAGAACGATCACTTTATCACAGCCTGCTTCAAGCGCGCGGCGGACCGGAACAGAATCGCTGCAGCCCCCGTCATAGTACAGATGGCCGCCGATCCGGACCGGCCTGCAAGCCACCGGAATCGCGCAGGAAGCCATGTATACGGAATAGTCATCCGGATGCAGGTCCTTTTTGGTAAAGTAGGCAGGCTCTCCGGTCTCAGCATCCGTGGCAACCGCCCAAAGCTCGCACGGATTCTTCATGATCGCGTCATAATCCAACGCATCCTCGCCGCCTTCCCCGGTCAGATCCTGGTAGATGTATTCCAGGTTAAAGAAATTCCCCTTGCTGTGGCGGAACGCAGTCCATCCCATATAATCCGGCCTGTTGACGTAATCAACAAAAAATCTTCGGTTCCTGTCCCGTTGTCCGGCAACAAATGAGGCACCGCATGCCGCGCCTGCGGACACGCCGATCACGTAATCCGGTTTGATTCCGTCATCCAACATCAAATCCAGTATCCCGGAGGTGTAGGCACATTTCATCCCGCCTCCCTCAATCACAAGTCCAAGTTTCATATAATTCTGCAGTTCTCTCCTTCTCTGTCATTCTTTCTCAGTCAATGCCGTTTCGTGTCGGTTTTTGTCAGTGATTGTCGTTTTTTGCCGGCTGTCATGATGAACGGTTCTTCAGGTTCTCACAGGCCTGTACGACATGCCGGGCCAGGATCGATGTCGTCACTGCCCCGACACCGCCCGGCACCGGAGTAATTGCCTCCACAATCGGCTCCACCTCCCCGAAGGACACATCGCCGCACAGCTTTCCGTCCGGCCCTGTATTGATCCCTACATCAATCACAACCTGTCCGGGTCTGACACAATCCGCGCCAACCACTCCGGCATGTCCGCATGCAACCAGGAGCAGATCCGCCTGCCTGGCAACGGCGCTCAGATCCCTCGTTCTGGTATGGCAGAGGGTAACCGTTGCATTGCGGTCTGTCAGCATCAGCGCTGCCGGCTTGCCGAAAACCAGGGATCTTCCGATCACAACAGCGCGTTTCCCGGCAGCGTCAATTCCATAATGATCCAGAAATGCCATTGCTGCCTGTGCCGTGCATGGGGCAAATCCGATCCCTCTTCCGGATAACAGCCCGCTGATCGAAAGATCCGTCATGCAATCAACATCCTTTGCGCTCACAAGCGCATTTGCCGCTGAAACCTCATCCAGCGTGGCAGGCAAAGGGCGCAGGAGAAGTACCCCGTGAACAGAATCATCTTCATTGCATTCCCGGATCACACGAAGCAGTTCCTCCTGGGACACGTCTTCCGGAAGGCAGATCGTCCGGCATAGGATCCCGGTCATCTCGCAACGCTTCCTGGCCCCCCTCTCGTAGGAGATGTCGCCAGGCTTTTCCCCGACGCGGATGATGCACAGGGCCGGGGCCACGCCTTTTTCCCGGAGCAGGCAGACTCTCTCCTTCACCTCTTCTGTCAACGCAAGAGCCACTTCTTTTCCAGACAGCAGTTTTGCCATATTCCCATGAACCTTTCTTTTCACTCAAACATGCCGATCCTGTCAGAACATTTAACTCTTCCCAGTCAGGCACGCAGCCCCGCGAGCACCTGCTCATAGATCTGGTCGGCAACCGGAACGTACTGCTGAAGCATCTGGTCTGCCTTGCGGTTGTATTCCTCTGCCATCGCGCGGTCTTTCATCAGCTTTGTATTGATATATACATTCAGGGCTGCTCCCTGAAGCGCAGACCTGCACAGCAAAGCTGCATCCCCTGCATCGGACACCGCAGCCGTGCTTCCCTTCAGGGAAACATCCCGCGCAAGCTCCAGGGTCCGGCACATCTTCTCCATGATCCTGAGCGGAACCTGGCATGCGTCCTCTAACGCCTTTTTCATCACAGCGTCGCGCGCTTCTATTTCCTCCTGCGTTGCGCGGGGCATGGAATAGGCCTTTGACAGAGGCTCAAACATCACAGCATCCTGGCTGATCAGGTCGAGAAGTTCCTCCTGAAGCGATGTCTCTTCCCGGATCACCGCTTCCATCTCCTCCTGCACGGCAGCATATTTTTTCCGCCCTACCGTCAGGTGCGCAACCATATTGCCCAAGGCTGCGCCAAGGCATCCCGCCAGCGCACTTGCGCCGCCGCCGCCCGGAGTCGGATCCCCGGATCCCAGGCGCTGTGAGAATTCCTTCAGTGTCAGTTCTGAATAATCTGTCATCCCAGATAACTCCTTCTGCCAAGTTCATAGAGGTCATTTCCCTCACAGTCGATGATGACCGTTACGGGAAAATCCTTTACCGTCAGCCTGCGGATCGCTTCCGGACCCAGATCCTCATACGCGATCAGCTCGCTCTTCACGATATGCCGGGCCAGAAGCGCTCCTGCCCCGCCGATCGCCCCGAAATACACGCCGTGGTACCTCCGGATCGCTTCGATGACTTCCGGGGAACGTTTCCCTTTTCCGATCATCCCACGTGCCCCGAGGCCGATCAGCTGCGGCGCCCATTTGTCCATGCGTCCTGCGGTCGTCGGCCCGGCAGAACCAATCACCTGGCCGGGCCTGGCCGGGCTCGGGCCTACATAATAGATGACTGCGTCCTTTGTGTCAAATGGAATCGGGATTCCCCTGGCAAGCTGTTCTGTCATCCTCTCATGCGCCGCATCCCTGGCAGTATACACAATGCCGGACAAGAGAACGTTGTCCCCCATGTGAAGGCTTTGGGAAAGCGCTTCCGTCAGGGGGAGCCGGATCGAACGGATCATCAGATCACCTCCGTTTCATGCCTCGTGACATGGCAGCTGATATTGACTGCGCAGGGCATGCCGGCGATATGCGTCGGCAGATATTCAATGTTTACGCCAAGAGCCGTCGTCCGCCCGCCGAATCCCTGGGGGCCGATACCAAGCGCATTGATCTCCTCCAACAGTTCTTCCTCAAGGGCAGCATAAAACGGATCCGGGTTACAGGAATCCACCGGCCGGAGCAGCGCCTTCTTTGCCAGAAGCGCAACGTGGTCAAAGTTCCCGCCGATCCCGACGCCGACGACAATCGGCGGGCAGGGATTCGGCCCTGCATGCTCCACGGTTTCCAGGATAAACGCCTTGATTCCTTCAAGCCCTGCAGATGGCTTAAGCATCTTCAGCGCGCTCATGTTTTCCGATCCAAACCCCTTCGGAGCCACCGTAAGCTTCACCTTGTCTCCCGGCACAATATCCACCGTGATCAATGCCGGCGTATTATCGCCGGTATTGCCCCGCCGGATCGGATCACGCTCTACGCTTTTGCGCAGGTACCCTTCCGTATAGCCGAGCCGTACGCCCTCGTTCACTGCATCATAGAGGCTGCCTCCCGTAAAGTGCACATCCTGCCCGGCCTCCAGGAAGATGCAGGCCATTCCTGTATCCTGGCAGATGGGCAGCGTTCCGCTTTGGGCAAGCGCATGATTTTCCATGATCCGGTCGAGGATCGTCTGCGCGATCGGCCCATCCTCCTGCTTCCTGGCCCGAAGGAGCGCATCCTTCATATCCTGCGGGAGGTTGATATTGGCGGAAATACACATCCGGCGGACTGCGTCTGTTATCCTGCTGACGTCGATCTCTCTCATGTTTTTCCCCGTTCTGTGCTATCCATACATTCTGATTGTATCGTAAACGAATTAAGTGTCTCCACTCAATTCGTTTACGTCCGCCGGGCGCACGCCGCTAAAGCGGCATGATCCTCAACGGAAGCCGCTTCGCTGAAGCACCTGCCGCACGTCCTCCGCCCGGTTCATCGCATACAGATGGATGCCGTTGATGCCAAGCCCAAGGTACTGGTTCAGCAGCCAGGCGGAATAACTCAGCCCCTCTTCCCGGAACGCAGCCTTCACCTGAGGGATCTCATTGCCATCCGGATCCTTATCAAACCAATGGTGTGTCAGCACCAGCGCCAGCTCCCGGGGAACAGCGCATGCATTTCTGGAAAAGCACTGCGTCATCACACTATGCTTTGTCGTGACAGGCATGATGCCGACGTCAATGGGCAAGGTGATTCCTGCCTTGTCAACCTTGTCGCGCCAGACCTTAAACTGCTCCAGGTCATAGCACAGCTGCGTAATAAGATAATCCGCGCCAAGATCCTGTTTCATCCGAAGATAAGCGATGTCATCGTCCTCGCTGGTGCATTCTACATGTCCGCCGGGCGCGGCGGCAACCGCGATCTCGAAAGAATCTCCGAATTCCTCGCGGATAAACCTGACAAGATCTGAGGCGTGCGCAAAATCCCCGCCGGTATGGTTCCATCCCATCGGATAGTCCCCCCGGAGTGCAAGAATGTGCGTGATCCCTCTGTCCAGGTATCCGGAAAGATGCTGCCTGACCGCTTCACGGGTAACACCAACACAGGTGTAGTGGGTGCAGGCAACCGTCCTCTCCCGGATCAACTGCAGCGCTTCCTGATTCATGCCGATATTGGCTCCGCCCGCGCCATAGGTGCAGGAGATGTAATCGGGGCCAAAGGAAACCAGTTCGTCCAGAATTCCCGGAAGCTTCTTCATTCCCGCTTCTGTCTTAGGCGGGAAAATCTCAAAGGAGAGCGTCATCCTCTCCCGCATCAGGTCGGAAAAACGGGGTGAAATCATGTTGCTGCACCTCCTTCTATCACAGATTGAAACGCATACATTCCTGCATTTCACACAGCAGGTTCAGAAGAACCGTCATTGTGTTTTTTTATGAAACAATGATGTTTTCCGTTCTGTCCCGTTCATCAGGCGCACGATATTATGCCTGTGCTGCCACCAGCACAATGCCATCATGCAAAATGCCAGGATGTCGGTTTCAATCAGAAGCGCCTGTGTCATATGGAACTGTCCGGTCAGACCCATGAATACCGTTCCCAGGAAAAATGCAGCGTAGCAGGCAATCGACCCGGCTGACACATATTTCGTCGGAATCGCAACCCCAAGAAATACAAGAAGCCCGAACCCCAGCAGCACGGGGCGGAACCCCATTGCCATGCCGGCAGACGCGGCAACGCCCTTCCCGCCGCGGAAATTCATGTAAAAAGGAAAGTCATGGGCGATCACCGCGCCTGCGCCCGCGTAAAGCCGCAGCAGCAGGATGCAGTCCGCATACTGTTTTCCGAACAAGAGCCCGACCAACACAGCCGCAAGATAACTTTTCAGGAAATCGCCGGCGAAGGTAATCAGCCCCCATTTGGTTCCAAGCGTTCGGATCATATTGGTCGTTCCCGCGTTCCCGCTTCCGTATTCCCGGATATCAATCCCGTGAATACGGCCGATAATATAGCTTGTCTGGAACAGGCCAAACAGATACCCGATCCCAAAACATACAATCCTTATCATCTTCTCCTATCCCCTTTGCTACATAAGCCCCGAATCATATAGGCTCGTCTCCGCATCAGGCGGAGAGAAACCTATAGACATCCACCCGCAACGGATCCAGCCCCCGGCTGCTGTGCAATGGCTTCCGGGAATGCTTCAATCCGGCTGGTCCTTTCTCGCCCGCTCCCTCGTCAGAATCCGGATCGCAGTTCCCTTGAAGCCGAACGCAGTCCGGATCTGGTTTTCAATATACCGCTCATAGGAGAAATGCATCAGCTTTTTCTCGTTGACAAACAGCACGAAGGTCGGCGGAGCCACGCTGACCTGCGTCATGTAATAGCATTTCAGGCGTTTTCCTTTATCCATCGGCGGCTGCTGCAGCGCGACGGCCTCAGAGAGAATCTCATTCAGGACGCCTGTGGCGACACGGCGGTTCGCGTTTTCGATCACTGCGTCAATCATCGGATAAAGGTTCTGAAGCCGCTGGCCGGTTTTTGCGGACAGGAACACAATATCCGCGTACTGCATGAAAGACAGTGTCATGCGGATCTTCTCCGTATACTTTTTGACGGAATGGTTGTCCTTTTCTACCGCATCCCACTTGTTGACCGCAATGATAATACCTTTTCCCCGCTCATGGGCGATTCCGGCTACCTTTGCATCCTGCTCGGTAATG
>CAMORF010000072.1 GCA_946623485.1 uncultured Clostridia bacterium | reverse complement strand
GGAGCTAAGCTGACGCCCTGGTTATGGATAGGCGGTACGAAGGAAGTTGGGACCTCCTGAAGAGGGAGGAGAACCCGTTGGACACAGGAGGTTCGCTGCCATAGAGGGAAGGGGTTTGCACAAAGGCCATGTAGAGCGAAATCAATGACGTTTTACTTCCTGCACCCGTCAACCGCTATTTCAGCACCTGATGTTATGAAATATCCATGACACTGGCTTTTCTTACTGAGATATACCAAGTGAAAAACCTTGGATTTTCAACAAAAACTACTTGATTATATGAGGAGGTGGATAATAAAATGAAAATAACAGGAAAACTGCTGGCGGCTGTGCTCGCCGTGATGATAGTCACCACGATTCCGGGTACCGCATTCGCTAAAGAGACGAAGAAATCTGCCGGGAGCGGCAGAAACTATGTGCCGACCGCGGGGATCGAATACATATGGGATGATGCAAAGGGTGCGTGGGTGCTGTCCGGTGAGACATTTAAAGCTGTTTTTGACAAGCAGGGAAAAGTCAGATCTCTTGATATTACCTGGAAAAGTGATGATGGCATGGAAACTGAATCCCTGAAGTATTCTTATCAATGGAAAGGCGGCAACCTCAGGCGGGAATCATTAAAATATGTATCGTCGAAGGATGGAAAAGCCGGGGAAAGCTATTCCGCTAAAACATCATATAAGGTTAAAAAGAAAAGACCGGTTAAGGAGAAAGATGTCTGCTACTACTATGATGAGGATGGACAGCTTGCAGCATCTTTTACCACGGAGACCAAATATAAATGGAACAAAAACAATAAAAAGGGTTCCGGTAAGACCACGTCCTCTTCCTGGAATAAGGATGGCAATGTATCTGACACAATGAAGAGTACGGATGCGTACACTTTAAAAAGAGGTAAGATATCTACAAGCAGGGAGGATGGCTATTCATTAAAATATTATAAAAACGGCAATTTGAAGTCTATAACCAAAAACAGTGCAGACGGAGAAACCAGGAGCGTCACCGAATACAATAAAGCCGGATACAGAGTAAAGTTTTCTTATTCCTCGAAGGATGAAAACGGGGCTGCAACAGGATATGTGACAACTTACAGATGGTCAGTAGCAGACGGTAAGCCGAAGAGTGTTGAGTGGTTTACTAAGGATCTGAGTGGAAGAATCACGGATCGGTATCGCTATCGATATACCAAAACCAAGAAGGTTGCCCAGTCCAGAAACTGTGATGTGTTTGGGTTAGAAGTCTGGCTTGGGATCTGGGGCGAATAAGGCATGCATCATTCAGGGAGTCGGCCATATGGAGGAAAAGAAATCATTGTTCCGGCGGGAGAGCATCGACCGGATGCAGTCGCCGGAGAAGATTGATGAATATATCCGGGTATCAACGCCGGCTGCGTGGATACTGGTTCTTGCGCTGACCCTGATCGTCACGGGCGTTCTGGTGTGGGGCTTTACCGGCAGCATCCCGAAGACTGTCACCGTGCAGGGTGTGATATTTCAGGGTGAATACAAGGGAAAAAGCTATGACCGTACGGCGGTCTGCCTGCTGCCGGTGAGTATCTCAGGCCCTTATCTGGTTGGCCACGAGGCAAGCATCACTCCGGCGAACGGCAAGAGCTTCACGGGCCGTGTAGTGGAGGTTATGGACGATCCCTTCTCCTATGAGGAGGTTCAGGAGCTGGCGCGCTCCGACTGGCGTCTGCAGGTGCTCTGGGGCGATACACAGGAACAGTACCAGTATGACATCATCATTGATTATGATGATGAGATCAAGGAAGAGATGCAGTTCGCTGACCGGGAGCTTGTGACTGTGTCCGTGGTTCTCAGTGACGTAAAGCCCATCGCATATGTGCTCAATTAAAGCGGGGTAAATAAGCATGAAAAAGTGTAAGAACATCCCCGTAATCATGCAGATGGAGGCCACGGAGTGCGGCGCGGCGTCCCTGGCGATGGTGCTGGCGTATTACGGCCTGCGCCTGCCGCTGGAGCAGGTGCGGGAGGACTGCGGCATATCCAGGGACGGCGCCAGGCTCTCCTATATCGCCAAGGCCGCGATCAGGCACGGGATGGAAGTGCATATCTACAAATACGGCATCGCGTCCCTGCGGGAGAAGGTGGAGTTTCCGGCGATCATCCACTGGAATTACAATCACTTCGTGGTGCTGCAGGGGTTTGATAAGAAATGCGCCCTCCTGAACGATCCCTCCCGGGGCCGGGTCAGGGTCAGCATGGAGGAATTTGACGCGTCTTACACCGGCGTTGTCCTCTGCCTGAAACCGGCTGAAAGCTTTGCTGCCGGCGGCAGGCCGGATTCCGTCTGGAAGTTCGCCATGGACCGGCTTCACGGCAGCAGGGCCGTCATTGCCATGCTCATGCTGACGAGTGTGCTCGCCAGCGCGGCAACACTGCTGACTCCTGCGTTCTCCCGCGTATTCACAGATGACATTATATCCGGCGGGGCATCGAACCTGCTGGCTCCACTGCTATGGGCGATGGTTCTGACAGCGGCCTTTGCCCTGGCGGCAGGCCTGTTCCATTCCATCAACAACTACCGCATGCTTGGGAAGCTGTCGGTATCTTCCAACACATCTTTCCTCTGGCACATTCTGCACCTTCCCATGCGTTTCTTTTCGATGCGCCGGCCGGGAGACCTGGCCGTAAGGCAGGACCTGAACGATTCCGTCGCAGGCACGCTGGTCAGCCAGCTTGCGCCGCTTCTGGGCGAGGTCATCCTGCTGGTGCTGTACCTTATCATTATGGTCCGGTACAGCGTGGTTCTCTCCCTGATCGGCATCGGAGCAATAGCACTGACGGCTCTCTCCGGTTTTTTCATTTCCCGCTATGTGGTGGAGAGCCAGCGGCGTCAGATGCGGGATCTTTCCATGGTCAACAGCGCAACCTATACCGGTATCGACATGGTTGAGACCATCAAGGTATCCGGCGCTGAAAACAGCTACTTTGAGAGCTGGGCGGGTTATTCCGCTTCCGCCCAGCGCGCGCAGACGGAGCAGGAGAAAAACACCCGCTGGCTGATGGGCGCGGCCGCTCTCATCCAGAGCCTGTCAGATGCCGCTGTGCTGCTGGTTGGCGCGAAACTGATTATGGACGGTCACTTTACTGCCGGTATGCTCACCGCCTTCCAGGGTGTGCTGCGCCAGTTCATGCAGCCTGCCAGTGCGCTGATAGGTGCGATTTCGTCAATTGCCCAGATGCGCAGCAGTATGGAACGCATCAGCGACGTGATGAAATACCCGGAGCAGCCGCAGAGCAGGGTGGAGATGTCGGATGGCGTAAGATACGAAAAGCTTTCCGGGAAGATTGAGATCAGGAACGTGACATTTGGCTATTCCCCGCTGGACAAGCCGCTGCTGAATGATTTCTCCCTCACCATCCATCCCGGAGATAAGATTGCTATCATAGGGATGTCCGGCTGCGGAAAGTCCACCATTGCAAAGCTGATCTCGGGACTATATGAACCCTGGGCAGGAGAGATCCTCTACGACGGAAAGAAGAGACTGGACATTCCCAAAGAGGTTTTCTGCGGCTCGCTGATGGTGGTGGATCAGGACAGCTACCTGTTTGCCGACAGCATCTACGATAATATCAAGCTCTGGGACGATACGATCCCCAACGCTACGGCGATTGCGGCGGCAAGGGACGCGCAGATTCATGAGGATATCATGAAGCGTCCGAGAGGTTATGATTACCGGATGCGGGAAGGCGCAAGGGACTTCTCCGGCGGCCAGCGTCAGCGCATGGAGATCGCCCGGGTGCTGGCCGGAGAGCCGACCATCGCTATTTTTGATGAGGCTACCAGTGCCCTGGACGCGAAGACGGAATATGAACTGACGAATGCGCTGGAAGAGAGGGGAATCACAAGTATTGTCATTGCCCACAGGCTGTCAACGATCCGCGACAGCGACCTGATTCTTGTCATGGACCGCGGACGGGTGGTTCAGCAGGGAACGCATGACGAGCTGTACGCTGAGGAAGGACTCTACCGTACACTCGTCACGACCGAATGAAAGGGGGCGGAGAACATGTCAGATTTTGACCGGCAGGTCAGAGAAAGAAAAGAACATGACAGGCTCCACCTGCATCATGCGGTGCGGTCCCTGACCGGGACGGTAAACCGTGAAAAAGGGTATGACAGCGGCATGAAGCTGAACGCGGAGGAAGACGCTGCGCTCTATGATCTTTGCCGTTTCTACGATCTTCCGGATAAGGAGTTGTCATCAGAACTGACCGGCATCGATGAAAAGCTGAACTATCTGCTGGAATCCAGAGGAGTCATGCGGCGGCGCGTTACCCTGGACGGGGATTGGTGGCGGCATATGGCAGGACCGGTGCTTGTCCGGAAAAAAACGGACGGCGCGGTTGTGAACCTGATGCAGGACAGGCTGGGCCGGTACTATTATCAGGATCGTGCGAACAATCGGAAGATCAGGATCAACGCCAAAAATGTCTCTGAACTGGAAAGTGAAGCGTTGTGCTTCTACCGCCCGTTTCCCGGACGGAAACTCAAAGCTTCGGATGTTTTGCGATATGCCATGAGCTGCCCGGCGCCGGCAGACTGGGCGGTTGTGATCCTCGGCACGCTGCTGGTGACCCTGGCGGGTATGATCACGCCGAAGGTTACTCAGCTGCTGTTTTCCTCCGTGATTCCTGCGGCCAGTCAGCTGCGCCTTATGTCCACGGCTGTGCTGCTGATCTCCATGGCCGTCGGCATCTATCTGCTGAATATCTTTCAGTCGGTCTACAACGCACGGATCACTCAGAAGGTCACTTTCGGCCTGTCGGCGGCTTCCTTTGCGAGGATGCTGTCCCTTCCCGCCGATTTCTTCAAGAACTACGGCACGGGTGATATGGCAAGCCGCGTTTCCTCTGTGCAGAATGTCGGAACAACGCTGATGGGCGTATTGCTGAACGGCGGGATGACAACTGTCTTTTCCCTGATCTACATCTTCCAGATCACGAATCTGGCACCGGGCATGGTGTGGCCCGCCATGGCGGCGATTTCAATTCAGTTTGCAGTGAGCATCGCCCTGGTGCTGTCGCAGAGAGCGCTGCAGAACAGGCTTGTCAAGGCAGGCGCGCAGCTGTCCGGGACAGTGTTCGCACTGTTCTCCGGGATTCAGAAGATCAAGCTGGCCGGTGCGGAAAGCCGTGCATTTCACCGGTGGTCTGACAGCTACCAGAAGAAAGCCAGGGAACAGTTTGCGCCGCCCTTCTACATGATCGTCCTGAGCGCGCTGATGCCTGTGACATCCATCCTTGGCTCGATCATCATCTATTCCGCGGGGGCGTCCAGGCTGACGCTCAGCGAATACATGGCATTCAACGCCGCTTACGGCATGACGGCTTCCGCGATCATGAGCTTCGCTTCCCTCGCGGGGAAGCTTGCCGGCGTGGGTCCCTCGCTGGAGCTGGCCCGCCCTCTGCTTGAAACCGAGCCGGAGATTACCGGGGAGCGTGAGGCCATACATGAACTGACGGGGCGGATCGATGTGACCAATCTTTCGTTCCGCTACACGGAAGAAGGGCCGTGGGTGCTTGATGGCCTTGATCTCTCCATTGCCCCCGGCTCCTATGTCGCCGTCGTCGGGACCACCGGCTGCGGCAAGAGCACGCTGCTGCGCCTTCTTCTGGGCTTTGAGACACCCCAGGCAGGCTCTGTTTTCTACGACGGAAAGGATATCAGCCGTGTGGATATACGCTCGCTGCGCCGCAGGATCGGAACGGTGCTGCAGGACGGTAAGCTCTTCCAGAGCTCCGTCTTCGGCAATATCGTGATCACATCCTCCGATAAGTCGCTGGAGGCAGCATGGGAAGCGGCTGAGACGGCGCAGATCGCGGACGATATCCGCGCGATGCCCATGGGAATGCATACCGATCTCAGCGGCGGAGGAATCTCCGGAGGCCAGCGGCAGAGGATCCTGATCGCTCGGGCTGTCTGCCCGAAGCCCAATATACTGATCTTTGACGAGGCAACAAGTGCGCTGGACAACGTGACGCAGGCAAAAGTCAGCGCGGCGCTGGATCAGATGAAGTGCACTCGAATCGTAGTAGCTCACAGGCTGAGCACGATCCGCAACTGCGACCGGATCATCGTGTTGGATAAGGGCAGGATCATCGAGGACGGCAGCTATGAAGAACTGCTGGAGAAAAAAGGGTTCTTTGCCGCCCTGGCGGCGCGTCAGATGCCGGAGAGCTGAAGATCTGCGAACCCGGATGAGTAATAACAGCTATGCCATTTGCTGTAAATAGCGGTTTTGTGAAAACGGATGTCAGGAACATCTTAGATTTATAAAAATGGAAGGAGAAAAAACAATGAGCGAAAACATGAAGAAATTCCTGGAGCTTGCATCGAAGGAGAGCGCGGAGTATCAGGAGAAGATGAACAAGATCACAGACAAGGACGAGTTCATAGCTCTTGCCGCCGAGAAGGGTGTTACCCTCACTTACGAAGACCTCATGAATGAGGATGACGAGGGAGAGGTCAGCCTGGACGAGGCGGACGCCGTAGCAGGCGGCGGCGTATGCGCCTGCGCGATCGCCGGAGGCGGTACGCCCGGTTATAAAGACGAAGCCTGTGCCTGTGTGGTCGGCGGCTGGGGCGAAACAACGTATTATGGAAGCCGGTGCCAATGCCCGGTTGGTGGTTATGGTGCTTCGCGTGATGAATGACAGCCGAAGGAGAAGTCATGTACTATAAGCTGAAGCCACAATACCGTCTGAGGGGCTGGGAGAAGCTTCCCTACGCGCTTGTGGACACTGCTCATGACAACCGGGTGACATTTCTCAGCAAGCCGCAGTTCGACGCGCTGAGCCTGTGCAGCGGGAAGATCAACTGTGATCTTCCCGTGATTCCGGACAGTATCCGTCATCTCATGCCGCAGCTTGAACAAAACGGCGTGATCGAAAAGTGCGGTGCGGACAGCTTGATTGATCCGAAACAGGAATACCGGAAATATCCATCCCGTTATATCAAAACAGCGCACTGGTCAGTGACCGGGCGCTGTAATTACCGCTGCAGGCACTGCTATATGTCCGCGCCGGAGGCAAAATACGGCGAACTGACTCATGAGACAGTGATGGACCTGATAGATCAGCTGGAGAGCTGCGGTGTGATGAATGTCTCTCTGACGGGCGGTGAATGTCTGGTACGCAGGGACTTTCTGGATATAGTAGACGCGCTGCTGGAGCGTGACATACATATCACGCAGATCTACTCCAACGGCGCGCTGGTGAATGAAAAGCTGCTCTTATCGCTTGCGGAGCGCGGCATCCGCCCGGAGTTCAACATGAGTTATGATGCTCCCGGCTGGCACGACTGGCTTCGCGGAATTGACGGCGCTCAGGCGGCGGTTGAGAGGGCCTTCCGGCTCTGCCTGGAGCATGGCTTCCCCACCGGCGCGGAGATGTGCATTCATGATAAAAACAAACATCTTCTACGCGATACTGTGAACCGCCTCGTGGAGCTTGGCTGCAGGAGCCTGAAGACAAATCCCGTCGGCGATGTGGGAGAGTGGAAAAAGAACGGTTATGGGCAGACGGTCTCCATTGAGGAGCTGTTCGAGCTGTATCTGGATTATATTCCTCATTTCTATGAGGATGGGATGCCGCTTGCGATTCAGCTTGGAGGTCTCTTTTCGGCTTCACCGGGAAAGCCTGACCGCTTTGATATTCCGCTGGCGAAGGGAAGATGTGATCCGCAAAAAACCTGCGTCTGCGGCCACGCCCGGATGGTGATGTATATCTCGGCTGACGGCAGGGCGTTGCCCTGCATGTCGCTCTCCGGCATGGACATTCAGGAGCAGTTTCCGCTGATCACGGAAACAGGGCTTGCAGACTGTCTGACGGACTCATTTTACATGGAGTTCATTGACCGCCGGGCCTCGGATTATCTGGCGCTGCATCCCGAATGCCAGTCTTGTGAATATGCGCCGTACTGCCTCGGCGGATGCCGGGCCAGCGCGCTGGAACACAATGGCGGCACCGGCCTGATGGGAAGGGATGAAGCCTGCTGTAAGATGTTCAGGGAAGGCTACGCGGCAAGGGTTCTCACTCTGATGCGCAGGATCAGACCGGAGGCCAATTGCCTGCTGGCGGAAGACCCTTTCTGGCAAAGAAAATAACCTTTATTAAAGGAGAGCAGTATGAAAAAGACAAGAAAACTGATGATGATTATGCTCACATTGCTGATCGTCGCCATGATTCCCGGTACCGCTTTCGCCAAGAAGGCGAAGAAGGCCGGCAAGAGCTATGTGCCGACCGCGGGTACAGAGTACAAATGGGATGAAGAAACGAACACGTGGGAACCGTCAGGCGAGTCATTCAAAGCTGTTTTTGATAAGCAGGGAAGAGTCAGGTCCCTCAGTGTTGCCTGGGTCGATGATGCCGGCAGGTTTACCGACTCCCTTGTATATACTTATGCATGGAAGGGGGATAACCTTAAGAAGGAATCGTTGAAGTATACATCCTCAGATGACGGAAAGTCCAGCGAAAGCTATTCGATCAAGACTACATATAAGGTTAAGAAGAAAAGACCTGTTAAAGAGAAATATGTATGCTACTACTATGATAAAGACGGACAGATTGCCAGTTCTTCCACCATACAGACTACATACAGGTGGGACAAGGACAATAAAAATGGATCCAGAGTGACAAAGTCCAGGTCACAGAACAGGGATGATACTGTGCCTTCTTTGAGCAGGAGCACGGATGTGTACACTCTGAAAAATGGCAGGCTGTCTACAAGCTGGATGGATAATTACTCATACAAGTATTATAAGAACGGTAATCTGAAGTCTGTATCCAGAACCGGTGAAGATGGAAGAACTAAGGATGTTACCGAATACAACAATGCCGGGTACAGGGTTAAGCATTCACGTACCGTGACGGATGATGATGGAGCTGTTACAAAGAATGTCACAACTTACAAGTGGACAATATCCGGAGGGAAGCCGAAGAGCGTTGAGTGGTTTACCAGGGATCAGTCCGGAACAGTAACCGACCGGTACCGTTATGAGTACACCAAGACCAGGAAGGTTAAGCAGACCAGGAACTGTGATGTGTTCGGATTCGAGGTGTGGCTTGGACTCTGGGGCGAATTATAATACTATGATTGTGGGAGCGCGGAACACACATATTCCACTTGGCGAGTTTACGAGCCTTAGTGGAATAGCG